>NZ_JBEOVN010000013.1:0-74484 GCF_040295565.1 Streptomyces sp. NPDC002785
TGCGGTGGAGCCATGAATCCCACCGCAAGACCGCACGAGCCCGCACCGTCGAGGACCTCATCGCAGCGTAACCAACCGGCCACCCGACAGGCTCTCAGGCCCGCGCTCCGACGTCGTCCACGACGTGCTTGTCCAGCGCGGCGCGCACCAGGGCCGCCGCGAGCACGGCGGGCCCGCGGTCGTCGGCCTGCTCCGCCAGCCGTGCGAGTTTCGCGGGCGAGTCGGGCAGCCCCAGCTTCTCGGCGCCCTGGAGGGCCTTCCCGTCGAGGAACGGTGCCGCCTCCGGCCACACGTCCTGCACTTCGCGTACGAAGATGTCCGCACCGGCCGGGCCCATGCCCGGGGTTCTGCGCAGCCCGGACCGGAGGATGTCCAGGTTGCCGTCGGCCTCCTTGCGCAGCCGGCGCAGATCGCCCCCGTACTCGACCAGCAGGAGCTCTGCCCCGTCGCCGAGCTGGGTGGCGGTCCGTTCGTCGTAGCGCCGGTAGCCGCCCTCGCCCAGCGCGTCGACGCGCTGTTGCCAGGTCGTCCCGATCATCCGGTCCGGGGATCGCATGCCGTGGGTGAACAGCGCGCGTGCCGCCGACACCGCTACGGACGCCCGGATGCGTGCGCTCAACAGATCGCTGAGCACGAGGAGTTGGTAAAGGGGCTGCGGTGTGTTCCGCAGCCGGATGCCGGCCTCGGCGGCATAGGTGGTGCCGTAGCGGCTGAGAAGGACCTCCACGGTCCTGCGGGCGGTCACGAGGGTCCGCCCCCTTCCTCGGCGGCGACCTGCGCCAGGGTGCGCCCCGTGCGGGCCGAACGTGCCAGGTACGGGTCCGGTGCGTCCGGTCCGTCATGGGTGGCGCGCCCGTCCTTGGCCTTGATCAGCAGCCATATCTCCTCGCCCGGGGCGTCGCTCCCACCGCCTCCCTTGAAGCGGGTGAGGGCGAACTCGCCGTGCAGCTTGATGCCGTCGAGCCAGAAGGTCGCGTGCCCGTCCTCCAGGGACTGCTCGAACGACACGGGTGCGCCCCAGCGGTCGTGGCTGAGCGGCCGGTAGGTGCCCTGGTCCCAGACGATCACCGTGCCGCCGCCGTACTCGCCCTTCGCGATGACTCCCTCGAACGTGCGGTACTCCAGCGGGTGGTCCTCCGTGGGGACGGCCAGCCGCCTCTCGCGCGGGTTCTCCGAAGGTCCGCGCGGCACCGCCCACGACTTCAGTACGCCGCCGACCTCCAGCCGGAAGTCGAAGTGCATGCGCCGCGCCTGGTGGATCTGTACGACGAAACAGAGCGCCGCACCCGTCCGCCCGCCGTCGCCGCGTGGCTCCGCGGTCGCGTCGAAGTGCCGTCTGCTGCGGTAGTCCCGGAGCCGGTCGTCGTTTTCGCCGGTCACATCCATCCGGACACCTCCTCGGGCAGGCCCGCCCGGTGCCCCCCTTCCACTGTGACGCTCCCGGCTGTGAAGCGCACAGGGGCGGGGTGTGTCGGCATGGACGAGAGGTATGTCGGCATCAAGTGTCTTGACGTCGAGATGGTCCCCCGTGAGTCGGCGGATCGACGGCCAGGGGCTGCCCCCTACCCCTCCAGGAACACCGGATTGGTGAGCGCCGCCGGCGCGCCCGGCAGCCCCGGCACCGTCGCCGGGTGCCGGACCTCGGCCCGCACATAGGCGGCGTGGACCGGCGTCGTACGCCACTGAACCGTCCCCGTCCCCGACTCCGGCAGCGTGGCCGTGAACAGCGTGCCCTGGTCGGTGACGAAGTGCGCGGTGCAGCCGGGTGCCCCGGTCACCTCCAGCCGTACGGTGACCGGGGTGTCGTCCCCGTCCACCCGCAGCCGTTCACCGATTCCCGCATGCAGGCCGCGCCCGCCCGAGGCCCCGAAGGACAGGGTGACGGCGGACGACTCGGCGATGTAGGAGTGCCCGGCCCGGATTCCGGCCGTGATCGCCTCGCGCGACAGTTCGTCGGCGAGGACGACGGTCTGCGGCAGCCCCACCTTGTCCGGCTCCCGGTGCGCGTCGCTGTTGCCCATCGCCGGAACCCACGGCTTCGACGTACGGACCGCCGCCACAAGGGAGTTGTCCCACTCGGCGAGGGCGATCCCGTCCTCCGGCGTGTACGCCCCGTTCCACACCTCCACCGCGTCCGCCTCGCCGAAGCCGAACTTCCAGTGGCAGCCGATGCAGGTGGCGTGCGGATGAGCGGGCACGACCAGGCCGCCGGCCCGGCGCACGGCCTTCGCGTAGTGCCCGAACCGGTTGTCGCGGGCCCGGTAGCGCCAGTCGACGAACGTCCCCGGGTCGGTGGCGAGCGCGATCACATGCCCGTTGCGGGTGGTGACCTCCTCGCCCGTGAGGATGAGCAGATCGTCACCCCACAGCCCGTCCCACGCGCTGTGCGCGGAGTACGTGTTGTGCTCACTGCTGTTGATGAAGTCGAGCCCGGCCGCGCGTGCGGCGGCGGCGATCTGGGCCGGGGTGCGCTTGCCGTCCGAGTGGACGGAGTGGAGATGGCAGTCCCCGCGGTACCAGGCGCGCCCGCGCCCCTTCGCCCGCTCCGGCGGGTACACGGGCTTCGGCGTGGACCCCGTCGGCCCGAAGCGCAGGGTGATCGTCACCTCGTACGGGAGCCCTTCCGGGGCGATGGTGTACGCCCCGAGAGCGATGTTCCAGGTCCCTGCGCGTACCGGCCCCGCGATGTAACCGGGCGTCGCCTCGTCCGCCCGGACGAAGAAGCTGCTGCGCGCCCCGCCGGACCACCCCCGGAACCCGCGCCCGCCCAGCTCCGTGCCGCGCTCGTCGAAGATGCCGATGTCGAGGGCGTTGCCCGGGGTCCCGGCCGGGACGGGAGTCTTCTCGTACGTGTACGAGACGGCGATCTCCCGTACCCCGCGCGGTACTTCGACCGGCAGATACACATAGTCGGGCGACCCGGTCGGCAGGGTGCCGCGCACGGTCCTGGTCCGGTCCGGGGCGTCGTTGCCGGTCGCGGCGTCGGCGAAGCTCACAGTGCCCAACGTTAGAGCGGTGGCGGCCGTCCCGACGAGAAGGCCGCGCCTGGCCATCGGACGGCCGTGGGCGGATTGCGATACGGACATACGAGTGGCTCCCCGGGGTGTCGTGGGTGGCGAGGATGACGTACTCGACCCTGATGGGAAGCCGTGAACTCCGGAAGAACGGCGAGAGGCACGAACGGGGCCCGTACTCCGCGACACTCGGCTTTCCGCACTGCACGGCATACGTTGGGGCTCCAGGGTCTGTCACCGGATCACGACGGAGGTGTCCTCATATGCGGATCGCCACAACGATCTTCCTCACCGATGAGACGATCACGCCGCTGCGGCTCGCCCGCGAGCTCGAACAGCGCGGTTTCGCCGGGCTCTACCTGCCCGAGCACACCCACATCCCGGTGAGCAGGGACACCCCCTACCCGGCCGGTGGTGAACTCCCGCCGGAGTACGGCCGCACCCTCGACCCCTTCGTCGCCCTCGCCCAGGCCGCCGCCGTCACCGAACGCCTCGCCCTCGGTACCGGCATCACGCTCGTCGCCCAGCACGACCCCATCGACCTGGCGAAGCGGATCGCCACCCTCGACCACCTTTCCGGCGGCCGGTTCACGCTGGGCGTCGGCTACGGCTGGAACGTCGAGGAGGCCGCGGACCACGGCGTGGACTGGCCGGCCCGCCGCGAACTCGTCCGCGACCGGCTGGCCCTGATGCGCGCCCTGTGGTCGGCCGAACCCACGGCGTACGAGGGAGAGTTCGGCTCGGTCCGGGCCAGCCACGCGTACCCGAAGCCGGTCCAGACGCCCCGCGGCCCGGTGAACGGCCCCCGCACCCTGATCGGCGGCGCGGCAGGCCCCAAGCTGTTCGCGCACATCGCGCAGTACGCCGACGGCTGGCTCCCGATCGGTGGCCGCGGCCTGACGGAGGCCGTACCGAAGCTGCGCGAGGCCTGGGAGGCGGCAGGCCGCGACCCGAAGCACCTCCAGGTCGTCCCGTACGCGGTGCTCCCGAGCGCGGGCAAGCTGGCGCACTACGCGGACCTGGGCATCGAGGAGGTCGTGCTGCAACTGCCCCCGGCGGGCGAGCCGGAGGTGCTGCGGGCACTGGACGCGTACGCGGAGTACCTGTAGCCGCATCGGACGTCAGTCCTGGCCCACCTGGGTGATGCCGTCGTCGCCGAGCCGCTCAGCCGGCCGGCCGAGGAGATCGGTGTACGCGCCCTGGTGTGCGACCACACAGAACCCGAGGCGCTCACCGGACTGCGGCGCTCGTGGCCGCCACCACGACGGGCCGTGCATTGGCCTTCCCCGGGCACCCGTCACCCGGCGGAAATGCCCGCCCGTTCTGCTGGACATGTGTGCGATCATCATGTGCGCTCTTTACAATTCGCGCACATGTCGCTTGCGTTCCGGGCCGCGCCGCGCCGCGCCGCGTTCGTGCGTCGTTCGTGAAGTCCCGGCGCACACCCTTTACTTCACCGGTCCGGGGGAACGGAATGCCCAGCCACCCACGTACGGCCGCGAGATCCGTGGCGTACACCGCCTTGCTGCTCGCCCTGTCTGTCCTGCTCTCGTTGCTGATCCCCGCGACCGCCGCCCAGGCGTACGCCGCCGGGGCGGCCCCCGTACCGGCGGCCGACGCCACGGCCGACGAGGACTGTCCCGCCTTGCCGCTCTCCGGCTTCGGCGAGGCCGCCCCGGCGGAGGGCAGGCCGACGATCCCGGGCGACGGCACGGCCTGCTTCACGTTCACGGCCGGGGCCGCCGGGCTGCACAAGGTCGTGCTCGTCGGCGGCGCCAACGCCAGCACGTACACGCACGTCTACGACGGCGGGACGGAGATCGACTGCTACGACCCCCAGTGGGGCGCCGGCTGGTGCCGCCTGCCCCGCTCGGGCGACTTCACGCTCCGGCTGTACAACGGCTGGTCCGAGTCGAGCAGCCCCACCGTCGCCGTCGTCCCCCTCGGCACCACCGAGGGCTGCGCGCCCGAGACCGGCACGTCCTGGGACACCGCACCCGTCGTCGGCTCGGCGGCCGGGCCGACCGCCATCCAGTGCCAGCTGTTCACCGGCAAGCCGGGTGAGCGGATCACCAGCAAGATCAGGACGACCGCGTCCGGCCAGAGCCTGTCGTGGATCACGGACGGGACCGGCGCCCGGATCTGCCCGCACTTCAACGCGGGCGAAAGCGAGGGCTGCGTACTGCCCGCCGCCGGCCCCTACCGGGTGCTCTCGCGGGTCAGCGAGGCCGAGCGCGGCTTCCCCGCCGAGTACACCCTCACCGTCCGCCGCATCTCCGACCCGGCCGGCTGCACGCACCCGGCGCTGAACGGGTACAACTCCGGCCCCACGGCCGCCGATCCGTCCCCCGGCTGCCGGACCTTCACCGCCCCGGCCGCCGGACGCTTCGACGCGTACGCCGTCCACGACGGCATGCGCTCCGCGCTCCCCGTCTACGACCGGGAAGGCAGGATTGCCTGCGTCACCTGGGACGTCTGCACCCTCCCGGCCGCCGGTGACTACACCGTCTACACCGGTTCCGCCACGCTGATCATCGATCACACCGCCACCACCGGCTGCGAGCCGGTCGAACTCGGCGTGCATCGCTCCGAGTTCACCGTCGGCGGCGAGATCGACTGCCTGTCCCTGCCGCTGCCCGCAGGCTCCCGGATGGCCGCGCTGGAGCCCCTCTACAACGGCGCGCCGCACCCGGCCGTCACCGTCGTCGACGCCGACGGCGTCCAGATCTGCGAGCCCTCCCGGCCCGCGAACGGCACCTGCGGACTCACCGGCAAGGCCCCGTTCCGGGCCCTGGTCACCAACGACAGCGAGTCGAAGCCGACCGGCCCGTACACACTCGCCCTGCACCGCACCGACGTGGCGGGTGACTGCCCGGCGGTTCCGGCGGGCGACTTCACCTCGGCCACCCGCTCCGCCCGCGCCGTCACCGGCAACGGCGTCTTCTCGAACTGTCTGAGCATCCCGGCCGGCGACCACAGCGCCCAGGAGATCATCCAGCTCCAGGCCACCTCCGCCACCGCGGCCCTCGCCCAGTTCACCGTCATGGACGTCCAGGGCAAGCAGATCTGCTCGACCTTCCCCGCCGTCTCCAGCTGGACGAGCTGCGCCCTGACCCCCGGTGTCGCCCACACCGTCCTCGTCACCGGCCGCAACACCCCCGGCGAGTACGTGCTGACCCGTCGCGACGTCACCGCGACCGCCAAGGGCTGCACCGCGAACCCGGCAACGAAGCCCGGCGGCCCGTCCACCGGCGGCACCATGGGCGCCCCCGGCGAGCTGCGCTGCCGCCAGGTCACCACCACCGACGCCAAGGACACCCTGCACATCAACGTCCGCGACCCGCTGGGCACCGCGAATGTCGTGGTGAACGGTGACGGCGGCGCCCCCCTCTGCGAGAAGAACCAGGCGTGCGCCGTCACCGGCTCCACGCACTACCAGGTCGTGGTCACCGTCCCGCCGACGCTGAAGGCCGCCGACTCGTACCGCTTCGACGCCCTGCGCATCGCGGGCCCCGAGGGTCCGGCCGCCGAGTGCGAGAAGGTCGCGAGCATCGCCTACGGGTACGGCCCGGTCACCGGCACCCTCGACGAGCAGCACACCGCCGTCTGCGCCGCGCTGCCCACCGTGTACAGCGACCGCTTCAAGATGGAGATCGGCGACACGACGGGCGCCACGGATACGGCGGTGCCCGCGCTGTACGACCCGAGCCTCGACAACGGCTGCACGTACTCCACCTCCGGTGGCTACGCGTGCCGGGTGATCGAGAGCATCTCCAGGGAGCTCACCCCGAGCATCCTGGTCCTCTCGCTGCCGGAGAAGGCCTCGCAGACCTCCTACAAGGCCGAGGCGGTCTGCTCGGGTCTGTGCGGCATGGAGCGGGTGACCGTCACGAAGCTGACCCCGGCCACCGGGGCCGCCGGTACGAGGACGACGGTCACGGTCACCGGCTCGGCCCTGCACAAGGACCACCGCCTCGTGCTGCGGAACTCCGGCCGGGAGATCACGGCGACCACCGTCTCGGTCTCGCCCGACCGGCGCACCCTGACCGCCGAGGTCGACCTGACCGGCGCGGCCGAGGGCGCCTGGAGCGCGAGCGTCATCACCCTCAGCGGCGGGGAGTACTCGCGGGGCGACTTCACCGTCACCTCGGCCCCGCTCCGCAACAGCGCACCGCCGACGATCGGCTCCACCGCCCGCGTCGGCGACCGCCTCACCGCGTCCCCCGGCACCTGGGCCCCCGCCCCGACGTCGTACGCCTACCAGTGGAACGCCGACGGGCAGTCGATCACCGGCGCGACCGCCGCCGCGTACACCGTCCCGGTCTCGCTGCTCGGCAAGAAGATCGGTGTCACCGTCACGGCCCGCCGCACCGGCACCGCGGATGTCCCGGCCACCTCGGCGGCGCTCACGGTCGCCAAGGGTGCGGCACCCAGGGTGACGACCACGCCGGATATCACCGGCACCGTGAAGGTCGGTGCCAAGCTGACCACCACGAGCGGCAGTTGGACGCCGGTTGCCACCTCCTACGGCTACCAGTGGAAGGCCGACGGCAAGGCGATCTCCGGCGCGACGGCGTCCACGTACACTGTCCCGGCGTCGCTGCTCGGCAAGTACATCACCATCACCGTCACGGCCCACCGCACCGGTCACGCCGACGGTTTCGCGACGCCCGCCTCGGTGAAGGTCGCCAGGGGCAGCGCGCCCAAGGTCACCAAGCAGCCCACGATCTCCGGCACCGCGAAGGTGGGCCGCACCCTCAAGGCCGCCCACGGCACCTGGACGCCCGCCCCGACCTCGTACGGCTACCAGTGGTACGCGAACGGCAAGGCGATCTCCGGCGCGACCAAGTCCTCGCTGACGCTCAAGTCCGCCCAGCGCGGCAAGAAGATCACCGTGAAGGTGACCGCCCGCCGCACGGGCCACGCCAATGGTTCCGCCACAAGCAAGGCGACCAAGGCGGTTGCCCGCTGACGCAGGTGGGGTGAACGCAAGGGCCGGGCGACCCGCACCAGACGGTGCGGCGCCCGGCCCTTGCGCGTAAGGGCGTCCGGCGTTCGCGGCCTGTTGCCGAACGTCAGCGGGACGTCAGTGGAGCGTCACTCCCGGACAGCAGCATCGGCAGCTTGCGCATGTCCTCGAAGACCACGGTGTCCGGGCCTTCCAGCCAGTGCCCCGGGGTCAGCCCGCCCGCGTAGCCGAAGGCCCGCATCCCGGCCGAACGGGCGGCCCGTACCCCGTACTTGCTGTCCTCGACGACCACACACGCGGCAGGGGGAACGCCCATCCGGCGGGCCGCGTGGAGAAAGAGGTCGGGGGCGGGCTTTCCGTGGGCGACCTCCGAGGCGCTGAAGATGCGGCCCTCGAAGTGTGCGTAGAGCCCCGTGTGGCCGAGGGTGTGGCGCATCTTCTCGTGGCTGCCGCTCGACGCCACGCACGTGGGGAGCGTGAGGGCGGCCAGCGCCTCGTGGATGCCGTCGACCGCGACGAGTTCGGAGTCCACCGCATCGCGGTGGAGCTGCTCGAACCGCTGCTGCCAGGCGGCGGACCGCCCGGGCAGGCGGGCGTCGACCAACTCCCCGATGGACTTGTTCGACCGGCCCACGAACTTCTCGACGACCTCCTCCGCCGTCAGCGGCCATCCCAGCTCGGCACCCACCTGGACCTGGACGCGGACGGCGATCCGTTCGCTGTCGACGAGCACGCCGTCGCAGTCGAATATGACGAGTTCAAGGGGAGGTGCAGCCATCGTGGTCATCCGGACAGGATAGGGACGGGCCGACGGTCGGCGAAGGCGCGAGGAGAACAGGGCCGAGGGGGACAGGACCGAGGCCGGGTGGGTCACGACCGTCCCCTACCGGTGGCAGTTCGGGCCACTGCTGGTCAGCATGGACGCATGTCCCTCGATCAAGGAGAACCCATGTCCATCGCAGTACTCGGAGCGACCGGAGGCCAGGGCGGCGCGGTGGCGCGCGCCTTGCTGGAGGCCGGGTACGGGGTGCGCGCCGTGGTGCGCGACCCCGGCAGCGGACGGGCCAAGGCGCTGGCGGTGGCCGGAGCGGAGGTGGTTCCCGGGGATCTGTTCGACGCGGCCTCGCTCGCCGAGGCGTTCCGGGGCACGACGGCCGCGTTCGCCGTCACCACCCCGTTCCAGGACGGTCTGGACGCGGAGGTGGCCCAGGGCGCGGCGATCGTCCGGGCAGCCGCGGACGCCGCACTGCCGCATCTGGTGCTGGCCTCCGTCGCCAGTGCGGACCGGGACACCGGGGTCCCGCACTTCGAGACCAAGGCCAGGACCGAGGAACTGCTCGCCGACTCCGGGCTTCCGGCGACGGTGGTGGCACCGACCTACTTCTACGACAACGCGCTGGGAGCCATGGACGAGGTCGCCGCCGGCCTCCTCACTATGCCGCTCCCCGGCGACACCCCGCTCCAGCAGGTTGCTCGGCAGGATCTGGGCCGCGTCGTGGCCGCGGTGGTGGCCGATCCGGACCGCTGGACCGGGCAGCGGATCGAGGTGGCGGGCGACGATCCCACACCGGTCCGGATGGCCGAGGAGATCGGCCGGGCCGCCGGGGGCACGGTCGCGTTCCGGCGGACGCCGCTGGAGGACCTGCGCACCATCAACCCCGACATGTTCGCCATGTACAGGTTCCTGACGGACACCGGATACCAGGTGGACCTGGAGGCCCTGCGGGCGCAGTTCCCCGGCGTTCCCTGGACCGCGTACGCGGCGTGGGCGGACGCCCAGAACTGGCCGACACCCCGCCCGTGACCCCTGGGTGCCGCTCCTGCGATCGCAACAGGGGCAATGATCGCCACGAGCGCAGCGCCCCTTCGGTCTATTCCCTTGAAAGCCTTTACGTCGGGCACCGCCTCGACGCGGTCAGCCGGGTCGCGGTGAACCGGGTCGCGGCTGTCGCGACCCGGTGCCGCGCGGGTGGCTCAGCCCTGCTGCGCGTACGTGACGAAGGCGGACCAGGTGGCGGGGGTGACGTCGAGGTGCGGGCCCTGGATGTTCTTGGAGTCGCGGATGTGGACGGTGGTGGGGCAGGACGCGACCTCGACGCACTCGCCGCCCCCACCACTGCTGTAACTGGACTTGTGCCAGTCGTAGGCGACCTCGATGCAGGTTCCACCTTCGCCGCCGCTGTAGCTGCTCTTGAACCAGTGCAGTTGCTTGGTGTTCATCGCTCTCCCAGCATCTTCTCGATCAGCGTCAGGGACTCCTGGGGGGTGAGAGCCGCCGATTGGATAATTCCATAGCGGACGGCCAGCACGCGGACCTCCTCCATTGCGGTGATCAGCCGCGGGTACGTGTGGATCTCCAGGTATGCCACCTGCTGTCGGCCTTTGGGCGTGACCAGGGTGAACGGGCCGTCCAAGCTTGGCTGTTCCGTGCGGTCCAGCGGCATCAGCTGAATTTCAACTGTCCGGAGACGGCCGATGTGCAGGAGCTTCCGCAACTGCTCCCGATGTACATCCCGTCCGCCGATGGGGCGCATCAGCACGCTTTCGTCCAGGATGAAGTGGAACGTTGGCGAGGGCCAGGGGGCGAAGATTGCCTGGCGATCGAGCCGGTCGGCCACCCTCTTTTCGATGGTGTCTTCACTCAGCAGCGGCCGCCATTGAGTGAAGAGAGCACGTGCATAGGCCTCTGTCTGGAGCAGTCCAGGCACGGACTGGTTGTTGTAGACGTAGAGCTGTGCGGCCTCCGCCTCCAACTTGGCGTAGCTGCGGTACCACTCTGGATGTCGCGTGCGCGCCTTGTTCCGTGCTTCCTGAGCGTCGGGGATCGCTGCCCGTAGTACCCCTCCTGCCCCCAGCAGATCATCGGCCCGGTCAAGGAAATCGACTTGCGGCGTTCTTACGCCACGCTCCATCGCGGAGATCAGGTCCTCCCCGCAATGCGCTGCAAGCCCCAGTTCCTTCTGGCTCAGTCCCGCGCGCTCGCGCAGCACCTTGATTTGTCTGCCCAGTGCCCTGAACAGGTGTGCCGTGCCGTCCGACTCACCCGGCCGTTCCGGCCTTTCTTCGCGTTCCGCGTTCGCCATCTGTCCCGCACCGCTCTCTGTCCGCCCGGTCACGGCCGACGCCCCGTACAGCCGACCGGGTGTGCCCGTACAGCTCCTCGGAGTCGTGGTGTCACTCCTGGTCAGCGTACGAGGAACCGGACACGCTGAGTCACATGAACGTCGAAATCACTCTTGTGGGCGCCGAGTTCGTCCAGCGGTTCAGCGCCACCCGCCGCGGGGCGCGGCTCGCCCGTCGGCTCGCTGTGTATCAACTCGACGAGTGGGGTGTGCCGTACGGGAGCGAACTCTCCGACAACGCCGCCGTGGTCGTGGCCGAGCTGGCCGCCAACGCGGTGCTGCACGGGAACGTGAAGGGGCGGGACTTCGAACTGAGACTGCTGGGCCTGGCGGACACGATCCGCATCGAGGTGTCGGACGCTCGGGGTGAGCGGGGGCCCGAGCCACAACCTCCCCGGCCCGACGCGGAATCGGGGTTCGGCCTGCATCTGGTCGGGGTGGTGGCGACGTCATGGGGCGTGAAGGACCGGCTCGTGGGCAAGACGGTCTGGGCCGAGTTGGCCACGACCCCGTGACGGTCAGCCGACGCGGCCGAGGTGGATCACGATAATAGTGACCTGGGCTTCTGTGATCTCGTACAGCACTCGATAGCGCCCGACGTGCACGCGTCGCAGCGTGGGGGAGCCGTGCAGTGGCGTCCGCTGCAACGATTCCTCGGCCGACGCGAGAATTACGCGGCCACCCACCGGGCCATCGCCGCCCTGGTCTCCGGCCGCGCCGCCCAGCGGCCCACCCGCCGTGTGGACGAGCACCGAACTCGTGCCCGTCCACACGACGACCTGCTGAATCACCCACCAGCCGCCCGCGTACCCGAACATCAATAGCCGACAACGGCGTTAGCGTTCGGCACGTGACAGAGCGACGTGTGATCCTCAGCGGCTCGACGTTCGAGGAGCAGATCGGTTATGCCCGTGCCGTGGTCGACGGCGACCGGGTGCATGTGTCCGGGACGACCGGTTTCGACTACACCACCATGACGATCTCCGACGACGTGGTGGAGCAGGCCGAGCAGTGCCTGCGCAACATCGAGGCCGCGCTGGCCGAGGCGAAGTGCACCTTCGCCGACGTCGTGCGAGTGAGGTATCTGCTGCCCGACCGGGCCGATTTCGAGCCCTGCTGGCCGGCCCTGCGCCGCTGCTTCGGCGAAGTCCGGCCCGCCGCCACGATGCTCATGTGCGGCCTTGCCGACCCTCGCATGAAGATCGAGATCGAGGTGTACGCGCGGCGGGCCACCGCGTAGCGTCCCACGCGATTTCGGTGTGCCGGATCGTCCCGCCCCGTCGGGCACGACGCCCCCGCCGGGCGGCGCATCCGCACGTCGAAATCAGCGAGGTGGCTCCCCCGTGGTGGCGCTGCCGGGCGGGCATGGGCCGCTCGGGCCGTCCCGTCCGTCCGGGAGGCCTGGCGCGCCGCGGCCGCGCAGGTAAACCTGTCGGCGGGCCGTTTTCCGGCCCGCCGCGTGGTCAATTCACCGTGACGGCGTCGCCGGTGGCGACGACCTTCATGGTCGTGGTCGTACCGAGGAACGCCCAGCGCCAGCTGCCCGAAGCGGTGGCCTTCACCGTCGCGCGGAGATGGCCCTTGCTGTCCGTGGTCGCCGTCTTCACGGTGCTGTACGCGCCGCCGGGCTTCTTGTACTGCAGCTTCACCACCTGCTTGGTGTACGCGTGGTACTTGAGGTCCGTCCAGTTGGCCCGCGACAGCTTTCCGGTGACGGTCAGCGTGCCTCCCTTCCTGACCGGCTCGGGCGTCGCGTCCGTGGTCAGGGTCGCGGCGCGCTTCACCTTGAACAAGGCGATGCGGTCCGAGATCCAGTAGTCGCGGTCATTCGCCTGGACCGTGGCGTTGACCTGCCAGTTCCCCGCGACCGCGTTGGCGTCCCAGCCCTCGTTGCCGCTTCCGTACGAGTCGATCCACGTCGGATCGATCTGCATCGTCGCCGTGCACACGGACGTCGTCGTGCTGACCTTCGTGCACGTCGTGCCGAGGTGGTCGACCGGCCCGAGACCATTGGTCGCGTTGAACGCGGACACGTCGGCGACCCCCTTCACCCCCGAGTTGTCCTTGATCGTCATGGCGATCGTGAACCGCTTGACGTTCTTGACCCCGACGATCACATTGCTGCCACCGTTCACGACGGTCTTGGTGACCCTGATGTCACCCCGTCCCTCCGCGTGAGCGGCCGGCGCCACCGCGATCCCGGTGGCCACTGCCGCGACCACGGAGGCCACCATGATTTTTCTTCGCATGTCCCACCCCTGTTCTCCCCGCCCAGTGGCAGGGGGAGGACAGAGTAGCGGTCACCCGGATGACGCCTGAACCGGGCCGAGAGGGCCTCGGTCGCGGGGCCGTTCGTCCGCCAGGCCGGCGCGATCCGGCCGCGCGGCTGCGGTTCCGTGATCTGCAGTGTCGGCGTACCCGGACATCCGAAAGCGGCGCGGTGCTTCCAGGTGGCCGGCCTCGCCGCGCAGACGGCGAGGGCCGGCCGCCCCGTGTCAAAGCGTGAGCAGTGCTCGTACGGGGATGAAGGTGTCCGACAAGGGACGTACTGCCATCCGCATCAGGGCGAGGGCGTTGTCGTCCCCCGCGATGCGGTTGGCGCTGAGCTCGCCGCAGGTCAGGCACTCGTGGATGATGGTCCACTCCCCGTCCTGCCGTACGGACAAGCTCAGTGCCGTCATCCGCCCCCGGCAGTCGGCGGCCCGGTCGCCCGGTATCCGCTGGTCGACGTGGAGGCTGGTCAGGCAGTGCGGGCAGTGATTGCGATGGGCGGTGCCCGGTGCGATCAGCGGCACGTCGAGCCGGCAGCCGACGCAACGGAACGCGTCGCCGTGGGCGCCGCCGGGACCGTGCAGGACGTCCTTTCGTCTCTGCGGGCGGTGGGCCGATCGTCGGGGTCTACGTCGTGGCATGGTGAATTCTCCGTCCGGTCCTCGGTCCTTGGCGGCGGGTCACAGATCGCCGAACGCTTCGAGCGGGAAGGGCGGTTGGGCCAGCGGGCGTACGGCCATCCGCATGAGGATCAGGTGGTTGTCGTCCCCGCAGGCCGGGTTCGAGGTCAGCTCGTCGCAGCGGGTGCAGCGGTGGATGACCATCCAGTCGCCGGTGCGGAGCACCGCGATGGAGATCGGGGTCATACGCCCCCCGCAGTCGGACGGGCCGCCCTCGATGTGGTCGAGGCAATGCTGGGAGTGCAGACAGCTGGGGCAATGGTTGCGGCGGCTGCCGTCGGGCGCGAGCGTGGCGACGGTCAGCCCGCACCACAGGCAGGTGAAGGTGTCGGTCCTCAGGAAGGCGCTGGCGCCGTGGTTGGAGGACTTGGTCGGACGGTGCTGGGGGTTGTCGGTGGACACCCGGGTTTCTCCTTGCCGAAGAGGATGAGCAATGCAGCAGGGAAGTACCGAGCAGCCCTCGGGGGCATGGGCCTCGGAGGCATGGCACGTCAGCCGGGAATCACGTACTGATGAGAAGGAAACGCGTGCCGATCAGCGGACGCGTGTCAGTGGGATGCCGCGAGCGTGCGCATGCGCGCAGGTCCGGTCGCCCCGGCGCACATGGGGGCGCGACGAGGGAAGCTCGGAACTACTGGCCAGGGCATACATCAACTGCTTTCCAGGGCAAGCGCCCATACGTCACCGACGGTCCACACCGCGGTCGAGGTCAAAGCACCGTAACAACGCCCCGAGCGCGGGGCCAGCGATTTAGAGGAGCTCACAAAATGGGCGCCCGGCTCGCGGCGTCTGGCACGCACGCTCGCTGCGTTGCCGAAATGCCCTAGGACTTGTCCGGCCGATCACGTGACTGATCCGCGGCTGGCGCCCGCACTGATCCGCCGCCCGCTCCCGCCTCAAAAGGGGCCGAAGTCTCAGAACATCAGGGCGAAACCGTGTGGCAGAGCCTTCACGCCCGCCTGGTGGAGGTGGTGCGGGAAGTGAGGGCCTGGGCCGTTCGCGGGGCGGGTTCACCAGCAAGCTCCACCTGAGTGCGGACGGACGCTGCCGCCCGCTGTCCCTGGTCGTCACGGTGACGGCCGCGTTTCACGGCAGGCCGGGTCAGGCTTCTAGGATGTCGTCGTTGGAGTCGAAGGAGTGCTCGTCCGCGGGAAGGTTGCCGAGGATCCCGGAGTGGATTTCGCCGGTGAGGACGGACCGGATGAAGCGGGTGGCCTGTACGGGGTGGTGCTCCCACTCCGGCCCTCGCCCGGCGTTCGCCAGCACCGTCCACTCCTCGGGCTTGCCGTCCTTGCCGGTGAGCCAGTAGAGGTAGGCGCCGGTCCCTTCGATGTAGGCGAAGGGAAGCAGGCCGGTGCCCTCGGCCGCGAGCTGTTCGGGCCGGGGCTCCGGGCCGATCTCCCACAGGCGGGCCAGTACCTCGGCGCGCTCGTCCTTCATCGCCAGGAGGTTGTAGTCGCGGCTCGGGCAGTCGGGTTCCAGGATCCAGATCGTCTCGTCGAAGACACCGCCGCCGTAGGTGTCGACGAGGTCCTTGAAGTCCTCGGGCAGCGCGGTGCCCAGGCGGGCCTCGATCTCGGGCCAGGTCCGCGGGCGAGGCTCCGCCGGCGGGGGGACGATCCGGGTGAGCTGTTCCACGTCGGGGTGCATCGGGGTGACTCCTGTGGGTGGTTCAGGGTTTGGGGACGTTCAGGATAGTGACGTGATTGGTCGGGGCTCCGCCTTCGTAGGGGGTGAACCGGAAGCCCTTGGACCCCGTGGCGTGGATGGTGAGCGCGACCGGGACGACGTCGGTCGGGTCGTTCGTCCGGTAGATCGGGGTGACGGTGTAGTGGATCGTCTCGTTGTTCTTGTCGACGGCCGTGCGGATCTGGTCCTCGATCGCCTTCATCACAGGGCTGTTGGCGTTGCGGTGCATGGCCACGAAGTTGCGCGGGTCCTTGTTGGAGCCGCCGATCTGGGCGCCCAGCAGGTGGGTCTTGTTCCAGCCCCTGTACTTCTGGTAGCCCACGACATTCGTGGGCGGGTTGGTCGTGCCGCCGGTCATGCCCGGTTCGATCCTCGCCCGCATGGTCCCCGCCCGGCCGCCGGGCCCGCTGCTGAAGCGGACCCGGCCGCCCCAGGTCGGGTCGCTCTCGTCGCAGGGCTTCAGTCCGAGGGGATCGTGGAGGGTGAGCGGGTCGTCGACGTAGGCGTACGGGTTGGGGCCGGGGTCGAGACCGAGCGGGTCGAGGGTGAGGTAGCGGGCGGTCTCGGGGTCGTAGTGGCGGAAGTAGTTGTGGTGGAGTCCGGTCTCGGGGTCGAAGTACTGGCCGGGGAAGCGCAGCGGCGTGTACGCGTCGGCGTCGCGGTTCCAGACCGTGACGCCCCAGAGGGTGCTGTGGCTGCGCCAGGCGAGCAGCCCATCCTCGCCGACCAGCTCGGTCGGGGTGCCGACCAGGTCCGTGACGATGGCGAAGAAGCGCTGGTCGACGATGTCCTGCGGGGTGTCGGCGGCCGACTTGCTCTCCACCTGCAGCAGTGGCCGGTAGCCGTCGTGCTCCCAGGTCAGGTGGACGTCCGCGCCGGTTCCCGCGGCGCGCGTGGTCTGTTCGACCAGCGTGCTGCCGTCCCAGGAGAACAGCGTCTCCTCGGCCACGGACACGCCGTCCGGTGCCATGCGCAGTTTGGCCACCCGTCGGCCGAGCGGGTCGTACCGGTATCGCCAGTGCATTCCGTCGGGTGTGACGACGGCGGTGAGGTGGTCTTCCGCGTCCCAGGTGTAGTGCCAGGTGTCGGGCTTGCGGGACAGCCGGGTCTTCTGACGGAGCACCACGCGGCCCTGCGCGTCGTACTCGTAGCGGACACCGCCGGCGCGGACGAGGTGGCCTCCCTCGTAGTGGCGCTCGCCGATCGCCTCGGCGCCGGGTATGACGGCGGGCCAGACGGCTTCCTGCTGGTCCCCCGACGTGCCGTAGGCGTAGTGCTCCCGCCAGCCGGGGCCCTCGGTGTCGACGACGCGTCCGACGCCGTCGTAGGAGAAGGAGCGGCTGACCGCGCGGGATCCGGTGACGGCGAGCATGCGCCCCTCCGCGTCCCAGTCGTATCCGCGTTGCTGGAGCGGTACGGGCGCGGGCGGGCCGTCTCCGGTGGCCGGGCCGGCCGGGGTGAGCCGGGTGAGGAGCTGGGCCTTGAGCCGGCCGGCGGGATCCCAGGTCTGGGCGAGCCGGCAGACCTCGTCCAGGGTGCGGGTGGTCTCGCGGCCCATGGCGTCGTGGGTGAAGCGCAGGGTGCGGCCGGCCACGGTGAGCGTGTCGCGGTGACCGGCCGCTCCGTACGACTGCCGGGTCACCGTGCCGGACGGGGTGGTGCGGGTGAGCCGCCGCCCGGAGACGTCGCAGGTGGTGGCCACCGTCCGGCCTTCGGCGGTCTCGGCGACGACGCGGCCGACCGCGTCGTAGGTGTACTCGAGGACGGAGTCGGGTGACACGGCCCGCAGAAGGCGCCCGTCGGGATCGTGGGTGTACTGGATCCGGTGGCCCGCGATGTCCTTCTCGACGAGGTTGCCGACGGTGTCGTACCGGTAGGCGGTGGTCTGCCCGGCCGCGTTGGTGCGGCCCATGAGCATGCCCGCCGCGTCGTAGGCGTAGGTGGTGGTCCGCCCGTTGTAGTCGGTGTCGGCGATCTGCCGGCCGACCGCGTCGTACGCGTATTCCCAGGTCAGACCCCGGGCGTCGGTGATCCGGGTCTGCCGCCGCTCGGTGTCGTGGGAGAAGGCGAGCCGGGTGCCGTCCGGGTTGCGGATCTCGGTGGGCAGGTCGAAGTGGGTGTAGGAGTACACGGTGGTCCGGCCCTGCCGGTCGGTGTGCGCCGTGCAGTTGCCCTCGCCGTCGTACGTCCAGCGCTCGGTGCCGCCGTCGGCGGTCTCGCGCGAGGTCAGGTGGCCTTCGACGGACCAGGTCAGGCGGGTCACGCCGCCGAGCGGATCGGCGAGCTCGACGATCCGGCCGAACGCGTCGTGCCGGCACCGTGTCTCCGCGCCGGCGGGGTCCGTCAGGGAGACGACCAGCCCGGCCGGATTGCGGCCGATGACCACGGTGTTGTCGGTCGGATCGGTGACGGAGACGACGGCTCCGCGCCCGTCGTAGGTGTAGGTGCTGCTCGCACCGCCGGGGTCGGTCAGCACGGTGCGGTTGCCGCGCTCGTCGTACTGGTGGCGCCAGGTGGCGCCGTTCGGTTCGGTCACCGTCTTGGGCAGACTGAGCGCGTTGTACGAGACGCTGCTGGCGCTTCCGTCCGGCCGCATCACGCGGACGGGCCGGCCCTCGTCGTCGTAGGAGATGCGGACGGTCGCGCCGAGCGGGTCGGTGGCGGAGACGACCCGGTCGTGGTCGTCGTACGAGGTGTGGCTGGTGTGTCCGAGGGCGTCCGTCCACGAGACCAGCCGCAGCCGGGCGTCGAAGCGGAATGCGGTGGTGGCGCCGGTGGAGTCCGTGTAGCGGGTGGTCCGGTCCGTCTCGTCGGCGTGGTCGAACGCCAGCGTGGCGGACGAGTCGGCACACCCGAGGACGTTCCCGGTTCGCTGTCCCGGTTCTTCGCCGACCGGGCGACTTGGAGCCTTGCGCCGCGGGCACCTTTGGCAAGGAAACGGGGGAGCCGCGTGTTACGTGACACAGCTGTTCGCAGCCCCGGTCGTCGTACAGCCCTGCGCTACTACCTGGCCATCGGAGCCGTCACCACCGTCGTCCCGGCATGCTCGGGCAAAGGTTCCAAAGGCGCGCTCGAATGCACCCGTGCGTGAGAGTCACCGAGCGGGACCCCCACCACAGAGGCCCTCGTCCGCGGCATGTGGCCCGCTCGTATGCTCGCTCCATGACCGATCCTCAGCGCGGACGTCCGACCACCAACTCCATGCGGCGCGCCCTCAAGCGGGCCCGCGACGGTGTCGCACTCGATGTGACCGAGGCCGCCGTTCTGCTCCAGGCACGAGGCGACGATCTGACGGACCTCGCCGCCTCGGCCGCCCGGGTGCGCGACGCCGGCCTCGAAGCCGCCGGCCGGCCGGGTGCCATCACGTACTCCCGCAAGGTCTTCATCCCGCTGACCCGGCTCTGCCGCGACAAGTGCCACTACTGCACCTTCGTCACCGTCCCCGGCAAGCTCCGGCGCGAGGGCCACGGGATGTTCCTGTCGCCCGACGAGGTGCTGGACATCGCCCGCAAGGGCGCGGCCATGGGCTGCAAGGAAGCGCTGTTCACGCTCGGCGACCGGCCCGAGGACCGCTGGCCCGAGGCGCGGGAGTGGCTGGAGGCCGAGGGGTACGACGACACCCTCGCGTACGTGCGCGCCATGGCGATCCGCGTCCTGGAGGAGACCGGCCTCCTCCCGCACCTCAACCCCGGCGTGCTGACCTGGACCGACCTCCAGCGGCTCAAGCCCGTAGCCCCCTCCATGGGCATGATGCTGGAGACGACGGCCACCCGGCTGTGGTCCGAGCCGGGCGGCCCGCACCACGGCTCCCCGGACAAGGAACCGGCTGTACGCCTCCGGGTCCTCGAAGACGCGGGCCGCTCCAACGTCCCGTTCACGACCGGCATCCTGATCGGGATCGGCGAGTCGTACGAGGAGCGCGCCGACTCCCTCTTCGAGCTCCGCAAGACCGCCCGCGCCTACCACGGCATCCAGGAAGTCATCGTCCAGAACTTCCGCGCCAAGCCGGACACGGCGATGCGCGGCATGCCGGACGCCGAGCTGGAGGAACTGGCCGCGGCCATCGCCGTCGCCCGGCACATCCTCGGCCCGTCCGCCCGCATCCAGGCCCCGCCGAACCTCGTCGACGCCGAGTACGCGCTGCTCATCGGCGCGGGCATCGACGACTGGGGCGGCGTCTCGCCGCTCACCCCCGATCACGTGAACCCCGAGCGGCCCTGGCCCCACATCGACGAACTCGCCGCGAAGACCGCCGAGTCGGGCTTCACGCTCCGTGAACGCCTCACCATCTACCCGGAGTTCATCCAGCGTGGCGAGCCATGGCTCGACCCCCGCCTCCTCCCGCACGTCCGTGCCCTCGCCGACCCGGAGACGGGCCTCGCGAAGGAAGGAGCGGTCCCCGTCGGCCTGCCCTGGCAGGAGCCCGACGAGGAGTTCGGCGCCACCGGCCGCACCGACCTGCACCGCACCATCGACACCGAGGGCCGCACCGGCGACCGCCGCGAGGATTTCGACGTGGTCTACGGGGACTGGGAGGCGCTGCGCGAGGCGGCGGCCCCCGGCATGGTCCCGTCCCGCATCGACGCCGACGTACGCCAGGCGCTCGGCCGGGCTGCCGACGACCCGACGAAACTCACCGACGACCAGGCGCTCGCCCTGCTCCACGCGGACGGCCCGGCGCTCGACGAACTGTGCCGGATCGCGGACACCCTGCGCCGTGACGTGGTCGGCGACGACGTCACCTACATCGTCACCAGGAACATCAACTTCACCAACGTCTGCTACACCGGCTGCCGCTTCTGTGCCTTCGCCCAGCGGCGCACCGACGCCGACGCGTACACCCTCTCCTTGGACCAGGTCGCCGACCGGGCCGCGCAGGCGTGGGACGTCGGCGCGGTCGAGGTCTGCATGCAGGGCGGCATCCACCCGGACCTGCCCGGCACCGCGTACTTCGACATCGCGCGGGCGGTGAAGGAACGCGTACCCGGCATGCATGTGCACGCCTTCTCCCCGATGGAGGTCGTCAACGGGGCGACCCGCACCGGCATGTCCATCCGCGACTGGCTGACCGCCGCGAAGGAGGCCGGGCTCGGTTCGATCCCCGGCACGGCGGCCGAGATCCTGGACGACGAGGTCCGCTGGGTCCTCACCAAGGGCAAGCTGCCCACGGCGACCTGGCTGGAGGTCATCAGGACCGCCCACGAGGTGGGCCTGCGATCGTCGTCGACGATGATGTACGGCCACGTCGACCAGCCCCGCCACTGGCTCGGCCACCTCAGGACCCTTGCCCGCCTCCAGCAGGAGACGGGCGGCTTCACGGAGTTCGTCACCCTCCCCTTCATCCACACCAACGCCCCCGTCTACCTGGCGGGCATCGCCCGCCCCGGCCCGACCGACCGGGACAACCGTGCCGTCACCGCCATGGCCCGGCTGCTGCTCCACCCGCACATCACCAACATCCAGACCAGCTGGGTGAAGCTCGGTGCGGAGGGCGCGGCCGAGATGCTGCGCTCGGGTGCCAACGACCTGGGCGGCACGCTGATGGAGGAGACCATCTCCCGGATGGCGGGTTCCGGTTACGGCTCGTACCGGTCCATCCAGGACCTGGTGGCCATCGCCGAGCTCGCGGGCCGGCCGGCGAAGCCGCGTACGACGCTGTACGGAGAGGTGCCCGAGGAGCGGGTAACCGCCGCTGCGGCGTCCGACGGCCACTTGCCGGAGCTGCTGCCGGTGCTGCCTTAGCAGGGCGGGGGCTCGTCAGCCGAACCGCTCGTGACCGGCCGGTACGGCGTCGATCACGAGCGGTTCGCCGACGGCCCGCTCCCGGACCGTGCCGTGATCGTGGTCCGTGCCCGCCGCGCAGGGCAGGGATCACGTCAGTCCAGGCGGCGCGGGACTCCGAGAAGTCCGGCCTCGATGTCAGTCGGTTGCAGTTTGACGAGCTTCCGGTGCTGAGTCGTACACCACAGCACCATGTCGTCGCCGAGTGAAGGCAGCGCGTCCGCCTGCGCCCGGGGCAGCCGCAGAATCCGGGCCAGGACCGCGGCCTCCTCCGGGGAGACCCGCTGGATCCCGACCAGTCCCGCGTTGTCGAGCAGCCTCGGCGCTGTCGGGCCCAGGAACGGCAGCAGCGTCAGCACGGACTGCCACGGTCCTGCCGCCAGCCGGCTGCGCGGCGGGCGCATACCGCAGTCCCTCACGACCAGGACGGGACTGGTGACCGACGCGCCCTGCGGGCTCACCTGCTTGACGTCGTGCACCGTCATGCATTGCTGCCCGCCGCCCGCGGCCTGCGCGAGTCCCGTCCACGCCTGCGGCCTGGCCGTCTCGACGGCGACGCGCGCACCGGTGCCGGCTGTGCGCAGCGCCAGTACCTGCGCCGTCCACACACTGCCGATGACCACGACATCGAGCTGGGAGGGGCGGAAGAAGCCGAGTACCGCGGGCTGCCCCTTCGCGTCGACGCCCGCTACGACACCGTCGTCACCGAGCGGCAGTCTCAGCGCGGCGAGCTGCTCCACGGGCAGTACGTGCCGGTCGCGGCGCGGGCCGAGCAGACCGAACCCGGCCCTGCCCCGTCCGGCCGCCGGTGGGGCGGCAGCAGCCGGACCGGTGGTGCCGGTGGACGTCATACGGTGGGTGGTCAACGGGTACCTCCGAGGGGCAAGGTGGCCAGCACACCGGGCAGTTGTTCGCGGTCCAGCCGTACGAGGCCGACCTTCACTCCTCGTGCGGCGCGCTCCAACTGCCGCCGCACCGAGACCAGTTCGTCGCTTCCGCGCGCCGTGAGGCGGACGTGTCCGCTGACGGCCGGTGTGCCACCGGTCCCGCGCGACACGGCCAGGCTGAATGTGCTGGCCAGCGCCGGCATCGACGTCAGGAGGGCCACCAGTTGTGCCGTTGGCGCCGCCCCCGCGCCCAGGTGCGGCCAGCGGCCGACCCAGTAGGTCGTGTGCCAGCGGTCGTCGCAGCGCCAGGCGCGGGTGGACTCCGTGGTGCGCCGCTGCGGCGCATCCGTCCGCACCGCCAGCGCGCTGGCCTGCGGATTCACCCCGGCCGAGGTCGCGAGGGCGGACGTCACCTGCGCCTCGGTCATCACCGAGGCGTCGAACCCCGCCCCCGCCAGCCGGCTCGCCAGCTGATCCGTGGCCCGCAACAGCGCGCGCTGCGCTCCGCCGATCCCGCCGCCACGTGCCCGCACCGCCTCCGGACACAGCTCCGGGGCGAGTTTCAGCGCAATCCATGTCAGCCGGATCGCGGGGGTACCGGCCTGGGCCTGGAGCGGCCCGTACGACCGTGTCGCCGCGGCCTGTTCAGGCAGGTGCGGTCCGGGGGCGGGCTGCGTGTGCTGCACGACCTGTACCGACTCCAGCCGGATGTCGTCCACCTCCAGGGCGTCGTGCAGCAGACCGAGCTCCAGCGGCCGGGCGTCCCGGGCCATCCGCAGCGGTTCGTCCCGTGGCTGCACGAGCAGCAGGGCTGTCAGGAACGTTCCGTCACCCACCATCCCGATACCGCGCTCGCGCTGCCGGTCGGTGTAGGTGTATGTCCGCAGCGCGGCCTCGCACTCGACGACCGGCGCCAGCGCGGGATCCACCCCTTCCGCGGACCACGGCTGTCGCGCGGCCCTCAGCCGCCCGCGCAGCGCCATGACCGCGTTGAGCCACTCCATCACCGGCCGTCCCCGCCGCCGCAGAACCGCCAGCAACACCAGCGCCGCCGCAACCAGGCCCATCGGCACCAACAGGACCCTGTTCGTCACCCACGCGATCAGCATCAGCGCGCCGGCGACCTCCATCAACACCACCTGGTGCAGCCGCACCCCACCGATCCGTCCCGGCTGCGGGTGCACACTCATCACTGCGGTCGTCGCGCTGCTCATCCCCCGGTATGTCCCTCCGTGTCACGGCACTACGGCGTGTGCAAGTCGGACCGACGCGTTTCGCACACCGGCCCGCGACCGCCAACTGTCCCACGACCGGCGATGAGGGGTTCGAATGGGGGCTCGCTGCCCGCCCGGTCGGGCAGGGGCGTTGGCCGACTCCCTGAAGCATGTACCCGCACGTCGGTGAACAAGCGTCGGCGGGCATAGTGGGGGCGGTTCGCGAGGCATCTACAACCACGGGGAGAAGTAGGGCAGATGGCATCACGGCGGGACGAACTCAACGCCTACACCTTCGCGAAGAAGCGGCTGGTCGCCGCCTTTCTGCAGCCGTCCGCAGCCGGTACGGACGAGGCGGCGCCGCGCCCGCTGCGCGCCGTGCTGCCGGGAGTGGTGGTGGGCGCCCTGCTGGTGGCGGGCTTCGGGGCCTGGGGCATCTTCAAGCCCAAGGTTCCCGACGGCTGGGACGACCCCGGTGCCCACGTCATCGTCGGCAGTGAATCGACCACCCGTTACGTTGTCCTGGAGACCAAGGGAGTCAAGCGTCTGCACCCGGTGCTGAACTTCTCCTCCGCGAAACTGCTCCTGGACCCGGACAATTCCTCGGTGCTTCAGGTGGCGGAGTCCGAACTGGACAACGGCAAGCTGCAGCGCGGTCCGATGCTCGGCATTCCGTACGCCCCCGACCGGTTGCCCAGCGCGGACGAAGCGGGCCGGAACAAGCTCTGGGCGGTCTGCGAACAGCCGGGCGCCGGCGCCGGTGACACCGTACAGAAGGCGGTCTTCCTGCTCGCCGACCGAGAGGCGGACAAGGTCGGCGGCAAGCGGCAGCTCCACGGCGGCCAAGCCCTCTACGTAGAGGCGGACGGCGGGCGCGGCACGAGATACCTGGTGGACGCGGACGGCACGCAGCACGTCATCGGGACCACCGGCGGCGACAAGCCCTCGGCCCGGGACGAGGTACTGCGCCGCTCACTGTTCAGCGAGGGCGCACAGCCCCAGAAAGTCACCAAGGACTGGCTCGGCACACTGCATGCCGGCACTCCCATCGACTTCCCGCGGTTGCCCGGCAAGGTCGGTGACCCGGCCGGCGTCAGCGGCCTGGACCCCCGCCTGAACAAGGTGGGCACAGTGCTCAAGGCCGTGGCCGGTACCGGCATGCAGCAGTACGTCGTCCTGCCGGGGGCGGTTGCGCCCGTGTCCGACCTCGTCGCCAGGCTGCTCCTGACGAGTCCGGAGGCGGAGGTGCTGGGCCAGAAGGCGCAGGCCACCGAAGTCGGACCACAGTCCTTCACTTCTTCCCCGGACGAGTTCTACGCGAAGTACGGCTGGCCGAAGAGCGTCCCGACACAGGCCAACGACACCTCGGCCCGGACCGGATCCGTCTGCAATGTGTTGCACGGCGTCAGCCCGACGGGTGTGCCGAAACTGACCACCTGGGCCGGCCCCGGGTATCCCGTCCGCTTCCTGGACGGGGCCACCAGCGCGTACGTCACGCCAGGCAGCGGTGTGCTGTACCGGCAGTTCAACGGAGCGTCCCCCACCACCGGATCGCTGTTCCTGGTGACGGACACCGGGCTGCGCTACGCCGTGCAGACGAACAACGACAGCAGTGCGGACCCCTCCAAGATCGGGGCCGACGCGAAGCCCCCGACGGCGGAGGAGCAGGCTGCCGACGTCAACCAGGCCCAGACCAGGCTCGGCTACAAGGATGTACGGCCGCTGCCGGTGCCGGACAACTGGTCCGGCCTCCTGCCCAAGGGGCCTCGGCTCGACACAAACAGTGCCAAACAGCCGCAGAGTTCCTGAGGACGGAGAGGAGGAAGCGCGTGATGATCACTCGCAACGGATTCCGTTCTTCGGCCGTCGTGCTGCTCCTGATGTGCGCGACGGGCGTCGGCCTGCCGGGGTTCGCACAGGCGCCCGCGGCAGCACAGGGTTCCGACTCGCAATCGGGTTCCGAGGGCAGCGGTGAGTGCACCTTTCCGATGGCGAAGCAGATCCAGGGCCGTCCCTGGGCGCTCCAGCGGCTGGTCTTCGACCAGCTCTGGCAGGACACCAAGGGCAAGGGGGTCCGGGTCGCGGTGATCGACACCGGTGTCGACGACACGAATCCGCAGCTGAAGTTCGCTGTCGACCGGGCGTCCGGGACCGATCTGCTTCCGCCGTCGCAGGACGGGTCTCAGGACCCGGCCACGGATGCCTCGAAATCCAAGGGCAAGGGAGGCGGTGGTGACGGCACAACCGATCTCGTCGGCCACGGCACCAAGGTCGCCGGCATCATCGCGGCCCGCCCGCGTCCGGGCACGGGGTTCGTCGGTCTCGCTCCGAGAGCGACGATCATCCCCATCCGGCAGAACGACGACAAGGGCACCGGCACTGCCGCGACGATGGCTGCGGCCATCCGTCACGCCATCGCGAAGCACGCCCGCGTCATCAACATCTCCCAGGACACCGCCAAGCCCCTGCGAGCCGACTCCGACCTGGCGCTTGCTGTGAGCGAGGCTCTGAGCAACGACATCGTCGTGGTCGCCTCCGCGGGTAACGACGGTCTCGCCGGCAAGGTCAAGGCGACGTACCCGGCGGCCTATCCGGGCGTCCTGGCGGTGGCCGCGTCGGACCGCAACGACGAGCGGGCGCCGTTCTCTCAGACCGGAACCTTCGTAGGGGTTGCGGCGCCGGGCGTCGACATGGTGTCCACCGTTCCAAAGGGCGGCCAGTGTGTCGACAACGGCACAAGCTTCTCGGCCCCCTACGTCGCCGGAGTCGCCGCCCTCCTACGGGCCAAGCACCCGCGCTGGACGCAGTCCCAGGTGGTCGCCCAGATCGAGCAGACCGCCGAACGCGCGGTCAAGGGGCGGGATGACTTCATCGGGTGGGGAGTGGTCGATCCGGTGCGCGCCCTCAACGACGACGAACACCCGGTGAACGCCCCTACTCCGGATCGTGCGGTTTCGGACGGCCCCGTCGGACCGGAACCGATCGCCCTCCAGGTGGGTGAGACCCGGCAGGAGCGGACCACACGGATCTCGATCTATGTGCTGGCCGCCACGGGCCTTCTCGTCGCAGTGATCGCGGGCACCGCAATCGTGCTGCGGGACCGTCGCCGCCGATAATTAGGTCAATATCCGACAACTTAACTCAGGACTAAGGCTGTTGGAATGAGTGGCGGCCGCAGCTAAACTGATTTTCGATAACTTTGGTCCGATGTACGCGTGGTACCCGACAATCGGGCAGCCGCGACATCCGATTCATGGGGGAAGGTGCGTTATGGGAGACAAGCTCAAGCTTTCAGCCGATCAGATCGACAAGCTCATCATCGAGCTCGGCAACATGCACGACACGCTCGAAGGCAGGATCAACGCCCTCAACGGGGTCATCGACGCCGTGGAAGGCCACTGGAAGGGTGTTGCGGCCAACGCGTACAACGGCCTCCAGACGCAGGTCAATCTCGACGTGCGCAACCTGAAGGAGCTCCTGGCCTTCACCAAGGAAGCCGTTCAGATGAGCCGTGACGGCTTCGACGCGGAGGAAGTGGAGCGACTCAACAGCTTCAAGGGCGTCGACGGCGGCAACCTGGGCAGCAACAACGTCCTGGACCGGTTCCAGGTCTCTTCGTAACCCGTCCTCATCCCGCCTCGCATCAGGAGACCGTTCCATGGAGATTACGTACTCCGGGGTCGTCGAAGCCTCGAACCAGGTCAAGTCGACTGCCAACACCATCAAGACCCAGCTCGACGAGCTGAACACCAAGGTCAAGGCAGTCGTTGCCACGTGGGACGGTGAGACGCAGCAGGCGTTCCACGACCGGCACAGTGGCTGGGACATCAAGGTGAACCACATGCACGAGACCTTGATGACGATCTCGACGAAGCTCCTGGAAGCCACCGAGGGCTACCGGGCGAACGACCTCGCCCAGGCCCGGCGCTTCCACGGCTGACCCAGGCTCAGATGAATCACGACGGAACCGGCACGCTGTGGGTGTGGGATGCGGTCAGCGCATCCCACACCCACGCCTGCGGTTCCGTGGCACTTTAGGGGAGGTGCTTCCATGAGACCTGAACTTCCGGGCGATGGGTCGCGCACGCCGGATCTGGCGACGCCCAGCGAGTCTCTGCAGAACTTCAAGATCCGCGTGGACAAACTGCTCACGAAGCTCGACGCGTCACCGGCCGCGCACAGCCGCATCACTGAACAGAAGGTCACCACCGCCGCGTACGGCACTGGCTTTCCGGAGGCCATAGGGCTGTCCAGCGCCTACGACATGGTGCATGCGCGCTTGACGCTGCTCTCCCAGACGCTCGGTGATCAATTGGAAGCGATGGGCATCACCGTCGATCTGGCCGACCGCGGCTACGAGAACGTCGACCAGGAACATTCCGAGCGTCTGCACGCCATCCAGCAGCGCACCGAGATCTACTACAAGAAGCCGGGAACCGACAAGGCTCCTGGAGCGCCTGCAGAGGACAAGGGGAATACCGGCGGGGGTTCGTCCAGCGGATCAGACGGCTTGTAACACGTGAAGTGAACGGGGGACAGGGATAACCATGGGCGAGAAGCTGCCACCACTCAACGCCTGCTACAACACCAGCAATTTCGAGCACGCGTCGTACCAGGACATGCTCAACATGGTCCGTGGCGTCAACGCCACGGAGATCATGAGCCGCGGCACCGCTCTCGTCGACGCGCAGACCGAGATCGAGAAGATCGGCACCGAGCTCAAGGAGCACGTCGGCCGTACCACCTGGAAGGGCGCGGGCGGTGACGCCTTCCGTGAGTGGGGCAACGACTTCGCCAAGGAAACCCTGAAGCTGGCCGACTACGCCGGCGCCGCGGGCACCTCGCTGCAGACGGCGGGCCAGGCGCTCAGCGAGGTTGCCAAGGTGATTCAGGGACATCCTGACGCCGTGCAGATGTGCTTCGCGGACGAGAAGAAGGAAAAGGCCCGGATCGCGGCCGTAGAGACGGCGCGGAACGAGGCCATTCCGCAGATGAACAAGCTCGCCTCGTACTACCTGATGGCACAGCAGTCGATCTCCTCGCAGGAGGAGCCGAACTTCAAGCCGCTGCCGAGTGAAGTAGTGCCGGACATGCCGGTCGACGGCGGCAAGGCGAGGTACGCGACTCCCGGAAGCTACTCCGGCAGTACGGACTCGGGGACAGGTGCGCAGAACGGCAGCACGTCCACGGTCGGCCACCAGTACACCACCGTGCGCCCCGACGCCACCCCGTCCTCCCCGGACGGCACATCCGTCGTCCACACGCCGCAGCACGCCACCGCGGTGCCCGGGGCCCCGGACAACACGGGGACGAACATCGACACGGTGACGATGCCGCAGACCCCGACGCCTACCACGGTCCCGCCCACCGGTGGGCTTCCGCCGCAGGGCCCGAGTGGTGGCGGGCACCAGACGCCTCTTCCGCCCGTGGTGATGCCCCCGCGTACGGGTCCATTCGGTCCCGGAGGCGGCCCAGGGCGTACTTCTCCCACCGGGCCGGGTGGCAAGAGTGACATCGGACGCGTCCGGCCTCCGACGATCAACCCTGACAGGGGCGGCGTGGAAAGCGTCCGGCCTCCCGTGGGCACTCCCGGCAGAGGCGGCATCGAAGGCGTCCGGCCTCCCATGACCACCCGGACCGACACCGGCGTCCACGGCGGCACGCCGGCTCAGGGCCGGACCGGGGTCGGCCCGGTCCGGGGCACGGCGCGTGGAACGGTGATCGGCGGCGAGAAGCCGACCGGCCACGGAATGATGCCGGGCCACGGTGGTGGCGGCCCCGGGATGGCTGGCGGGCGGTCCGGTGGAGGCGGCCCCGGCAGCGGCTCGCAACGCCTGGTTACCGAGCCGGGTGGCACCGTGCGGGCACCACGCGGAACGCAGCCGGGGGCGGGACGGGAATTCACCCCGGGCGGCACCGGGCTCGTCCGTGAATCGCCGCGAACGGGCGGTGCGATGGGCGGCCCGATGGGTGGTTCGATGGGCGGCGGGTCCCAGGGCACACGGGGACGTTCACAGCGACGTGATGGCGGGAATCCGGGATATCTCGCCGAGGACGAAGAGACCTGGGCCACGGGGGACGACGGTGTGGTTCCCCCCGTGATCGACTAGAGCCGGTTCCGGAGCAGCGACGCCGGATCGCGGACAGAGAACGAGTGGGTGGCATGAGGTCAACGGTCAGGCGTCAACGCAGGCGAGCGTCGGCGGTGGTGTCAGCGCTGGGTTCCCTGCTTCTCATCGGTGGCGCCATCGCCCCGGCCGCGTCCGCGGACACCATGCGCGACCGCGAGTGGTACCTGGACCGGATGCAGGCCGCTGAGATGTGGAAAGTCAGCACCGGTAAAGGGATAACTGTTGCTCTTATCGATACCGGCGTGATTCCTTCCGTTCCTGAACTGACGGGGAAAGTGCTTCCCGGGAAGAACTTCGTCGAACCTGAGCGGGGTGCCCACAAGGACAAGGACGGGCATGGCACCGCCATGGCGATGCTCATCGCGGGGAACGGGGTGAACGGTTCGGGTGTGAAGGGTCTTGCCCCGGACGCGCGCATTCTCCCGTTGACCGTTTTTGGATCTTCCAAAGAAGCGGGCACCAATCACCTCTCGGCCCTGCTTGAGGCCATTCGGTACGCCGCCGACAGTGAAGCCAAGATCATCAACATGTCGTTGGCCTGGGAGTACTTCATGCTCGATAAGGACGAGCGGGCCCAGATCCAACAGGCAGTGGATTACGCCGTGATGCGCGGAAAGCTGCTTCTGGCAGGAAGCGGCAACACCGGCGACTCGGGAAACTACGTCGGGTATCCGGCGGCTACCGCCGGAGTCGCGGGTATCGGGGCCGTCGACAAGACGTCCTCGGTCACGAAGTTCTCGGTGTCAGGACCCCAGGTGGCGCTCGCCGCCCCGGGTGAGGACATCCCGATCCTCTGTGGCGGCGGCACGCCCGGATACTGCAGCAGCTGGGGCACGAGCCAGGCGACCGCCATCACCTCCGCCTCAGCCGCCCTCATCTGGTCCAAGCATCCGTCCTGGACCGGGAACCAGGTTCTCCGCGTTCTGATGAACACCGCGGGCAAACCGACCGAAGGCGCGATCCCCAGCCGCTACATCGGCTACGGCACGGTCCGCCCACGCGTGGCCGTCCTCGGCGACCCGGGAGATCCGGGCCCCGCCGACGTGAACCCCCTGGTGGCTGCCCGATCCCCGAAGAAGTCCGCGTCGCCGTCCGCCCCAAGCGGATCCGGCAGCCCCTCGAACCCCTCGAAGCCGTCGGCCTCACCCGCTGCCTCGGCTCAGGCCGATGACGGCAAGAGCGTCGGCGCGATCGTCTGGATCACCGTTGGAGTCGGCGTGGTCGTCGCTGTTGGCGCGGTGCTCCTGCTGCGCCGGAGAACTGTCGGTATCCGGCGTTGAACTTGTGCGATCACGCACCATCGCCCCATTCGAATTCACCTGTGCGCGCATAGGTCAGGAGGAGGCATTGTGGACGACGAATTCATACGCGGCCTGCAGCAGTTCCAGCAGCACGCACTGAACCTGCAGAGCATGATGACCGACATGCAGAACCGGATGGTGCCCCAGGGTGCCGAAGGAACGGACACCCAGGGTGCCGTGACCGTACGACTGGCGGCGGACGGGCTCCCAGAGTTCATCAGGGCCGCATCGGACTGGCAGCGCAGGCAGCCGCCCGAGGCCATCGGGGCAGCCGTCAGCGAAGCTTACGGAGCGGCCGTGAGCGAGCAGATGACGGCATGGGGCCAGGCCCTCGAGGACGGCGACTGGCAGAGCAAGGCAGACCAACTGGACAGCCAGTTCGGTCAACCGGCCGCTTCTGCAGCGCAGCCCGACATTCCTGAGCGGGATCTGCGTTACGTCGTCTCTCGCCCCCTCGACGAGCTGGCCGAGGATGTTCTTTCGGCCTTCGACGCGTTGGAACGGATGGACGAGACGGCGTCAGGACCGGACGAGGTCAACGGAACGTCCGCGGGCCGCCATGTGACCCTCGTCGTGTCCAAGGGGGCTCTGCGCTCTTGCGAGGTAGATCGGCAATGGGTGGCCGGTCAGTCGTACATCGGGCTGAACCAGGCCTTCGAAGAGGCCCTCGGTGATGCCAGGGAAAAGCTGAGCAGCATTGAGGCTGCAGCCGCGGACGGCCTTGCAGGCCTGCAGGTGGACAGTTTGGTGGACGAGGCTCTGGCCATACTCCGCGATCCGCAGCGTTTCATTGACTGAGTTTCGAAGGGCAGGTCGACATGGCAGATCTCAAGCACATCACCGATGCGCTGCGGACCGAAGCGGGAATGTGGGACGAACAGAGCGTTTCCTTGGGGGAGGTGGCCCGCACGACTGACGGGATGAGGCTGACAGGCCTCGAAGGCGGCATCTTCTTCCTGGTTGTCCCCCACTACAACGAGGCCATCGATCACGTCTCGGCCCGATGCTTCGAGGGAGAAAGCCGCATGGCGGAGGTCGCGGATGCATTGATCAAGAACGCGAACGCCTACGACAATCACGAGGCGGAAACCACCAAATCCGTCGAAGACGCCTACTGATAAGAGGAATTCGCAATGGCATTCAATGTGGCTCAAACACAGGCGACAATAGAGAAGTTGAACTCCGGCGTCACGAAGATGTCGGCCAAGCTGGATCTCATCGGCCCGGCCGTCGAAAAGGCGGTGAACCATTGGTACGTTCCGGATTTCATCGCCAAGCCGTTGATCTGGGCTGCAAACAAGTTGATAGAGATCGGAAGCTGGATCCTGAACAAGGTCATCGAATGCCTCAAGGGCGCTGCCGCGCCAGTGCTGTTCTATTTGGATGCGCAGGAATGGCAAGGTCCGTCGATCCGGGGGAAGGTGTCGGGCGTTGCCGGAAACGTTGCGGGGGAAGCGCTCAAGGCGCCCCTCAGTTGGACGGGCGAAGGCGCCACAGCGTACGTCGGGGCCGTGAAGGGTCAGCCCATCGCAGCCACTCAGATCGAGACGACTTCCGATAAGCTTGCCACGGCATTGACGGTTTGCGCGGCGGCCGGAGCGGCATTCTATTTGGCGCTGCTGGCCGTTCTGGTCAAGGCCATCCTTGTTATGATCGCGGCAGCCGCTGCCGCGGCCACCGGCGTAGGGGCGCCGGTGGGCTTTCTGGCTGCTGTAGGCGAAGCGCTGCAGGATTCTGGCATCATCATGGGACTTGTGGTAACGCTGGTGGGGGTGCTCACAGCGCAGGCTACTCAAATAGCCGTTGCCAAGGGTGAAGCAAACGACAACAGTGCCTTTCCCAAGGGAGGTAAGTGGCCGTCCGCAGTTGTTTGATGCAGGTGCGGCGCTGCCGAATTGATTCTGCTGGCTCGGCAGTGCTTGATGACGCCGGGAAGGCAGGATCTTCTGAATGACGGGTGATGGTTTCGCATGTACTGGATTCGAGTACCGCTTTGGTGTGCCTCCCTGGCCTGCTTTTACGTGACGTTCTTCCATCCGCCTCGTAACGTGGCGTTGCTCGCGCTCCTCTACGGCCTGGGCGTTTTCCTCCCGAGCTGGTTCGAGGGATACGCGCAAAGGCGGCGCCAGAGAGATTGGTACGAACAGAGATTTACGTCCGTCGACGAACTGCGGTTGATAGTGACGGACGAGGCGGAGCTCCGGCGGATTCGTGACGAAAAAGGGTTGCTGGTGGCTGCCCGCCGGTTCAGGCGCGAATTCCCTCGGTGCCCCTTGCCTGAAGCTCTGAAGATGATCCAGTCACTGTGACCACTCCACTCGCTCACCGCGCCCGTCAAGGTCGGAACAAGCACTGACAAGGCCGCCATGAGCCCGGCGCTGTGCGGTGCTGTCGGGGTCGCTTTCTACGTCATGCTGGCTCAGTACATCGTGACCCTGATCGGCGCGATCGTGGCGCCGGGTTCCGTTGTCTTCTCCTGGGCACCGTCCGACGCCGGACTTTCGCCCGGTGTATGACCGGGCGCGTGGATTTCTCGGATCAACAGGCAGGTGGACTTCATGTATGGGTGGCGGATAGCTCTCTGGGCCGCTGGAATCGTGGCCACCGGAGTGGCGATACTTCTCTTCTACCGTGCGGGCGTCGCTTCACCGGTGCTTCCGTTTCTACTCTGCGTCGTGCTCGCCTTCGCATTCGTGCTGGCCGCTGAGATCTATGCGACTGTGCGCAAGCGGCGCGAAAAGCGGGAGAGTTATATCCGGACGTTCGGGTCGGTCGACGAGCTGCGGCAGGTCATCGACGGGCCGGGGCTCCGGCGGATACGCGATGAGGAGGGGCTGCTGAGCGCGGTCCGCGAGATCAGGCGCCAGTATCCGGGGATGCCGATCGATATGGCCGCGACACTGATCAAGGAGTCGTGAGCCCGCGAGTTGTGGGTGCGCACACCGTAGGACGGCCCTGTTCCGGTACGGCTACCGTCGGGCGACGGGTAGCGCTGCCTTACTACTAGATGATGTCCAATCACGCTTCGCTCGCCGAGAGTTGTGTGACCTGCACGCGCCGCCCGAGGCTCAATAAAGGGAACGTCATGTCAACACCCCCTAGCTCCACCGAAGGGCTATTGCTCCCCGCTGAGCGGGCGCGCCGCGGCGGGTTCTACCTCGGTTTGATCCTCGCTGCGATGCTCTGCCTGGTGCTTTTGGAAGCACTCGTGGTGTTTGTTACCTGCGTGCTGATCTTGGGTGAAGGTATTGAGTTTATGGGCAGTGTCGGCGTCGGCCTATATGCGGGACTACCGGTGCTGGGAGGAGTAGTGAGTCTGCTGCTGCTGATCGCCATTGCGTCGCGATATCCGGCCCTGCGCATCGATTCAATGGGCATCAGCAACGTGTGGCCTCGCCGCACGAAGACCGTGCGCTGGGCTGATATCGACAAGGTCCAGTTCAACAGCAGGCGGAGCTACCTGCTGCTGGTGCTGAAGGCAGGCGCACTCCCGGAGCAGCCGAACGCCATTGGCGGGCCTAGGGCGGTTGTGGTGTATTCGCTCGGAAACTCCCTCTGGCGCCGACGTAGGCCGACTCACGCCGACTTGATCATTGGCGCGGTCGAGCGGTTTGGCCCGGGAAGGTACACCGTCGAGCCCTTGAGCCTGGGCAAGGGCGGCGCGACAGGGGCGGGCGCCTCGGCGTAGTCGAGATATGCGCAGTCCGGGACACCCTGGTGTCGCGCCCGCCATGGTGGAGGCCAGTGGCGGGGTCATCGTCAACCTGGGTTCCTGGATCGCGCGGCTGGGCATTCCCGGCGCCCTCTACAGCTCCACCAAGGGGAGCGGTGGAGGCCCTGCCCCGGGCCTGGGCGGCCGAGTTCGGGCCGCAGGGTGTTCGGGGCAACGCGATCCTCCCGGGCGTGATTCAGGCGCCCGCACCCGGTGGGACCCACCCCGGCGAGTTAATGATGAAGGGCACCCCCGCAGGACGGACGGGCACCCGCGACGCCATCGCGAACGCCGCCGTGTACCTCGCCAGTGACGAGTCCTCGCCCTCACATCGGCATCGAGCTCGGCGGAAAGCGCACCGGTGGCCTGCAGTGCCCGGACGCCCGCCGCGAGGCTCTCCTGCCGGCGGCGCAGCAGCTCGGCCACGATCGCCCGCGCCCCGGGGACCGAGCGCCCGATCTGAAGGAACAGCGAGCCGAGCGGACACTGGTCACCCTGCGCTTCGCAGCGCCTGATCACCGCGTCCCGCCACTGTTCCCAGGACTCCCACGAGTCGAGGCGGCCCAGATAGGGCTGCTGGTCCTTCAGGAGTCCTCCAGGACCTGGTCGGCCTCGAACTGGGCGACAGCGAGCAGTAGTGCGTCCTTGCCCGCCGGGCAGTCGTGGAACAGCCGGCCACTATCGTCGTGCGACGCCGGCATCACCGGGGCCTCCGCGCCAGGAACACGGAGGAGGGGGGCAGCCCGTGACCGGGCTGCCCCCCTCCTCCGTTCTGCGGTGACCCGCTCAGTCCGCCTCCGTCGGCAGCCAGCCCGTCTGGATCAGGGCAGGTGCGCCGCGGCGGGAGACGAACAGGCCGCGGCCCGGCGGAAGCGGGCGGGCCTTCACGTCGCCGAGGAGCTCGCCCTCACCCGGGTGACCGGACAGGACGACGCCCTGGGCGCCCAGCTCCTTGAAGCGCTGGATGAAGGGCTCGTACGAGGAGCGGCCCGCTCCCGCGCTGCTGCGGGCGATGATGAAGTTCACCCCGGCGTCGCGGGCGTACGGCAGATTGTCGACCAGCATCGCCATGGGGTTGTTGGAGGACGTGGCGACCAGGTCGTAGTCGTCGACGATGATGAACGCCCGGGGCCCTCGCCACCAGCTGCGCGTGCGCAGCTGTTGCGGGGTCACATCCGGGCCGGGGATGCGGCTGCTGATGAGGGTGTTCATGTCGTTGAGGTACGTCTCGAACGCGTTGTGCGTCGTCGCGTATCCGACCAGGTACGGCTCGGGCACGCACTCCAGCAGGCTGCGCCGGTAGTCACCGACGCAGATCAACGCCTCCTCCGGGGTGTACCGCTCGGTGATCTGCTTGATGAGCAGCCGCAGCAAGGCCGTCTTCCCGGACTCCGACTCACCGAAGACCGCGAACAGCGGATCGGTGTCGAAATCGACGAGGACCGGTGCGAGGTTCATCTCGTCGATGCCGATCGCGACACCACCGCGCGACTGGTCGGGGCCGCTCGGCAGCTCCCGCGCGGACAGCTTCCTGGGCAGCATGCGGACCTGCGGGGCGTGCGGGCCGGGCCAGTTGTCGGCCGAGGCCCGGACGAAGGCGGCGGTGGCCTCGGACAGGTCGTCGCCGGCGCCCGCGGAGTCGTCGATGCGCGGCAGCCCGCCCATGAAATGGAGCTTCTCCGCCGTGAGGCCGCGGCCCGGGGTGCCGATGGGGACGTTCACCGCGACCTTGCGGTCCAGTTCGGAGTCGGTCGGGTCGCCGAGGCGTAGTTCCAGCCGGTTGAGCAGCTGGTCCTTGAGCGCCGCCCGCATCTCCATGTAACGGGCAACGGTGGCGATCAGGTGTACGCCCAGTCCGAGGCCCCGTGCGGCGATGTCGGCGACGACGGGCTCCAGGAACTCGTAGTCCGTCTTGAAGGACTGCCAGCCGTCAATGACCAGGAAGACGTCGCCCCACGGCTCGCCCGGCAGCCGGCCGGCGGCGCGAAGCCGGCGGTATGTGGTGATCGAGTCGATGTTGTTGTCCCGGAAGAACTCCTCGCGCCGATTGAGGATCCCGGAGACCTCGGCGACCGTGCGGCGGATCTTCTCCGGGTCGAGCCGGGAAGCCACCCCTCCGACGTGGGGCAGACCTTCGACCGCGATCATGCCGCCGCCGCCGAAGTCCATTCCGTAGAACTGCACTTCGTGCGGCGTGTGCGTGAGGGCGAAGGAGCCGATGAGGGCACGCAGGAGGGTGGATTTGCCGGAGCGGGGGCCGCCGACGATCAGCATGTGGCCGGCGGCGCCGGAGAAGTCCCGCACCAGGGAGTCGCGCCGCTGCTCGAAGGGCTTGTCCACCAGACCGAAGGGAACGACCAGAGCGCCGTTCTGTGCGTACTGCGGGGAGTGGAGTCCGCGCTCGGGCGTCGTCGCCAGCGGGGGCAGCATCTGATCGAGGGAAGGGGCTTCGGTGAGAGGCGGCAGCCACACCTGATGGGCGAGGGGCCCCTGACCCTCCAACCGGCGTGCGATGACGTCGAGAACGGTGTCCGCCAGCGCGTCGTCGGTCCGTTGTCCCGGTGCGAGGGACACATCCGGATCGGGCTCGGGGTAGTGGACCGCCACCGGGTTCGCGGTGAACAGCACGGGGCGCCGGTCGATGGGGAGCCCCCCGCCGCCGGTGACCGGGGCGACTCCCGGCCGGTAGGTACCCGACACGTAAGCGGCCTTGAAGCGGGTCATCCCCTCAGTGCCGAACTTCAGGAATCCGGAGCCGGGGACCGAGGGCAGGTGGTAGGCATCGGGCACACCCAGGGCGGTACGGGATTCGGCGGCGGAGAACGTGCGCAGGCCGATCCGGTAGGACAGGTAGGTGTCCAGGCCGCGCAGGCGACCCTCCTCCAGACGCTGCGAGGCCAGCAGCAGGTGCACGCCCAGGGACCGCCCGATGCGGCCGATCTGGATGAACATGTCGATGAAATCGGGCTTGGCGGTGAGGAGTTCGCTGAACTCGTCGATCACCAGGACCAGTGAGGCCAGGGGCTCCAGCGGGGCCCCGGCGGCGCGCGCCTTCTCGTAGTCGGTGAGGTTCGCGTAATTGCCCGACGACCGCAGGAGTTCCTGGCGGCGCTGCAGCTCACCCGTGATGGAGTCCCGCATACGGTCGACCAGGGTGAGGTCGTCCGACAGGTTGGTGATGACCGCGGCGACATGCGGAAGCTCGGACATCCCGGCGAACGTCGCGCCACCCTTGAAGTCGGCCAGGACGAAGTTGAGCGTCTCGGAGGAGTGGGTGACCGCCAGGCCCAGCACCAGGGTGCGCAGCAGCTCGGACTTGCCGGAACCGGTCGCTCCCACACACAGCCCGTGCGGGCCCATACCCTCCTGCGCGGCCTCCTTGAGGTCGAGCATGACGGGCGAGCCGTCCTCGCCGATGCCGATCGGTACACGCAGCCGGTCGGCCGTCGAACGTGGCCGCCAGACGGTGGCGGTGTCGACCGCGGCCGGATCGCCGATTCCCAGCAGATCCGTGAAATCCAGGTTGGCGAGCAGAGGCTCGTCGTCCTCCGCGCCGCTTCCCATCCGCAACGGGGCGAGCTGACGGCCCAGGGCCTCTGCGGTTTCGACCGGCAGGAGGTCGGGCGTGCCGTGATAGGTGGCCGCGGCCGACTCCAGCCGCAGCCGGCCCGGCCGTACGGCGATGTGCAGTCCGCCGCGGGGTTCGTCCAGCTCTTCCGGAACGATCTCCACGACGGTCACACCCTGCAGCCCCTCCGGAGAGGCGAGCAACGACTCCGCCGGCACGAGACTGTCGTCCAGCACGACGACCACGTGCGGCTGGTCGAGGAGTGGTGATCCCTCGCGGTTGAACCTCGACCGGCCCGCCAGGGTGTTTTCGAGCAGTGCCTCGACTTCCATCAGGTTGTCGCCGAACAGCCGCTTCGTGCCGGCTCCGTCGGAAGACCCGGGAACCTGGGTGTGCGGCAGCCACTTCGTCCAGTCCCACTGGTCCGTCACATCCGGAGATGCCACCACCGCGACCACGAGGTCGTCAGGTGAGTGCAGCGCGACCAGGCCGGCCACCAGCGCGCGTGCGGAATTGCGCACCGACCCCGGCTCGCCCGAGATCACGACGTGGTAGAAGGCGCGAAGGGATACCGCCATGGGGAGCCGGTCGAGCGAACCATGGGTGGCCAGGAACTGGTGCATGGCACCGGCCGACAGCGGCTCCAGCTCATCCAGCGGCGCGGTGCTCGGAGCCACCAGCGGTGTCCACAACTGCTGTGGTCCCAGACCGATGCGGACCTGTCCGAAGTCCTTGTCGCCGATCCGCCGCTCCCAGAGCCGGTCGCCCTCGGCGACCAGCGACCACAGCTGGTCCGGATCCGGATGCAGATAGAATTGCGCGTCCCTCTGGGCCCGCGCGGTACGGCGTACCTTCCGCCGGGTCTGCGCGAGATATTTCAGGTAGTCCCGGCGGCCCTCCGAGGCCTCGCCCTGGGTTCCCTTGCGGTACCGCATCACCTGCGCTATCGCCATGGCCGCTGTCGACAGCAGCATCATGACGCCCATGATCTTCATGAACGGCTGTGAGCCGGGCATGAAGAAGAACACCACCGATGAGCCCATGCCGAGCATCGGCAGCAACTGCATGGCCATGCCCTCCTGCTGCCCACGCGGCAGTTCAGGAGGCGACTCGAGTCGCACCTCCGCCGCTGATGTCTCGGGTGGCATGGCCCGAGGCAGGCGCTTGACGACGATCTGGGTCACCGGCGAATCAATCCCTCAGTGCGGCCCGGAGAGTTGCGGGCCGGCACCCCCGTGGCAGCGACCTACCTCCGCGCGCCGACAATCCTACGTGTAGGCCATGGAGGGGACCCCGATAGGGTGGCGCCCTTGGCCAGGAGCGCGGTGTACAGCGAACGAGGGGATCCATCAGGTGAGTTCGACCCTGACAACCGGTTTTTGCCGAGTAACGGTCGTGGCGCCGGACAGCCGTATCGATGTCGCCCTCCCGGACGATGTCGCTGTCGCCGATCTCCTTCCGGAGATCCTGCGGCTGACCGGCCAGGCCACACCCCCGGGGGCACCCCCCGGCTACCATCTGGCCCGCCGCGACGGCACCCTCCTGGACGCCACCCACCCGTTGGCCGTCCAGCGGGTCCTGGACGGTGACGTACTGCGGCTTCGGCCCTTCGCCGAATCACTCCCCCCGGCCGTCTTCGACGATGTCGCCGACGCGGTCGCGTCCGCCGTCCGCCGCGACCGCGCTCTCTGGAACGACCAACTGTTCGGCGTCTCCGGTCTCTTCGGCGGCGCCCTCCTTCTCGTGCTCATGGGCTTTGTGCTCTGGTTCGCCGACCCGGTCCAGCACGACATGCACGGCTTGCCGGGCATCGTTGCCGCCGCCGTCGGTACGCTGCTCGTCACGCTCGCCGGTGTCAGGGCACGGAGCTACGCCGACCGGGCCTCCGCGATCGCGCTCGGCCTCGCGGCTCTGCCGCACCTGATGATCGCCGGGTCAGGCCTCCTCGCGCTCGACCCGGGCGCCGGTATCGGACGTCTCCAGTTCATGCTGGGCTGCGCCACGGTGCTCTTCGCCTCGGCCGGGCTCGTCGCCGCGATGCCGACCGGCGACGCCCCCTTCGTCGCCGTTGTCTTCGCCTCAGCGGTCGGCACCCTCGCGACGTTCTGCTCGATCCTCACCGAAGCCCGTCCCAGCGAGACCGCCGCTGTCTGCGCGGTCGTCGCGATCGGCGCCATCGCCTTCCTGCCCGGGCTCTCGGCGAGGGTGGCCCACCTGCCGATCGGCTACGCCGCCCCCCGCCCCACGACGGACGCCGACCTCGACAACGAGCCGGGCATCGGCGAGCCCGATCCTGTCGACGCCGAACGCATCGCGACCCAGGCCCGGCGCGGGCACGAGCTGCTGCTGGGCCTTGTCGGAGGCTGCTGCGTCGTGGTCGTCGCGGCCGCCGCTGTCCTGGGCTTCTCCAGTGACGTCTGGGGCCAGACCCTCGCGCTGGTCGCAGGCCTGGCCATGCTGTTGCGAGCACGGCTCTTCCGCTACACCGCCCAAGTCGCCGCCGTGCTGGGCGCGGGCCTCGCCGCCCTCGGCCTGCTGGTGCTGGGGCTGTCGCTCAATCCGCCGACCGACGCTGTCATCAAGCTTCTGACGGAACAGGACCGGGGGCCGCTCGACATCCGTACGCTGTGGCTTGCCGCGGCCGTCACGGCCGGTGCAGCCCTGCTGATCGGTATCGCTCTGATCATTCCGAAGAAGGGACTGTCACCCTTCTGGGGCCGTCTCTCCGACCTGGCCGAGGTGGTTCTCCTCCTCGCGCTCGTCCCCCTCTGCCTGGCCGTCCTCGATGTGTACTCCTCGGCACGCAGCATGACCAGCGGCTAAGGGCTCACGGAGGGCGTGGCGCAGATGCTGCGCCCGGGCGCCAACGACCGGGGCGGCACGCTGATGGAGGGGACCATCTCCCGTATGGCAGGCTCCGGTTACGGCTCCTACCGGTCCATCCAGGACCTCGTCGCGATCGCGGAACTCGCGGGCCCCCGGCGAAGCCGCGTACGACGCTGTACGGGGAGGTGCCGCAGGAGCGGGTGGCGGCGGCTGCCGCCTCCGACGGACACCTTCCGGAGCTGCTTCCCGTGCTTGCCGGACTGAGCCGCATGCTCTCGGCCCGGCAGCGCCGCCGCTCAGCCGTTCTCACGCCGCTGCGCACCGTCCCCACCTGCGCGGCCCTGACCTCTCCGGAGCCGGCATCCCCGACCCGGCATCCCCGACCCGACCGTCCTGGCCGGCCTGATGGACCTCCGCTGCCTCGCCCTCACCGTCGGCTTCCGGCGCTCCCGATGGCGACCGTCCTCGGCGACGGACTGCGTCGTGTCGGTACCTTCCGGCTCACCGGTACGCACACCCTGGGCGTGCTTGAGCTGAGCCTCGCGGCGAGCCTGTTCGCCGGTCACGACAGCGGCCCCGGTATCGGTGGGCGCACGTGATGGCCGGTGACGGTGACCTGGAACGGTAGGACGGGTTCCGGTCGATGGCTGCCTACTCGCTGTCCTGATGGAGGGACTGGAGGCGTGCCATTTCGTCGTCCGAGAGCCGCACCGCGCCGGCAGCCACGTTCTCGACGAGATGGTCCGGATCGCCGGTACCTGGGATAGCCAGCACGTGCGGCCCTTGCCGCAGAGTCCATGCCAGCCGAACCTGCGCGGCCGACACGGCATGCGCACGGGCGACGGCGAGCACGGCTTCGCTGTCGGCGGTGCTCGCGCCTGCCTCGCGTCCGCTGCCGGCGATCGCGAAGAACGGTACGAAGGCGACGCCGAGCTCGCCACAGGCCCGCAGGAATTCCTGCTCATTGCTCGGCGCGCCGACACCGTAGGAGTTCTGCACGCAGACGACCGGTGCGATGGCCCGGGCCTCGGCCAGGTGCTCGGGGGTGGCATTGGATATGCCGAGATGGCGTATGAGCCCGGCATCGCGCAGCTCGGCCAACGCGGCGAAGTGCTCGGCGATCGAGCTGGTTCTGCGGCTTGGCGGTATGCGCAGATTCACGAGGTCCAGGTGATCACGGCCGAGTTGGCGGAGGTTCTCCTCGACCTGGCCGCGCAACTGCTCCGGCGTGGCCCACCACCACGCACCCGAGGGGTCCCGGCCGGGCCAGACCTTGGTGGCGATGACCAGGTCATCCGGGTACGGCGCCAGCGCCCGGTTGATCAGCTCGTTGGCGGAGCGCCTCGATGAGAAGTAGAACGCGGCAGTGTCGATGTGGTTCACACCGAGCTCGACCGCGCGCCGGAGCACACGGATCGACCGCTCGCGGTCGCTCGGCACGCCGAGGTCGAAGGGGGCGTTGCCCGTCAGGCGCATCGCGCCGAACCCGATGCGGTTGACGGTCAGGTCACCGAGCTTCCAGGTATCCGCGAACGGTGCGGTGTTCGTCTGTGAGGTCATGGTCAGCCACACACCCTCACCGGAGCAGCGAACGGGGTCCGGATGCCGGGCGGCAGTTCCGCCCGACCTGGCACGGGCCGGTGCTCCTCAACCCGGTTGCCGCCGGCGACACCGCTCGCGACGCGACGGCAGAAACGCATTGCGGCTGCGTGGAAGGGTCCATGCAAGTGGGGCGCGATGCCACGGAATTCGCACATGTCGTGGCGGAACATCGACCAACGACGCTCCGCAACGGGGCGATCGTCGACCGTCGCGAGGCGCACACATACGTCTGGCATGAATCTCCTTTGCGGGAAGGAACGGATGACGGGTGCTGTTCCTGTCCAGGTCACCGGCAGGACCAGCACCACTGCGGCGGGTCCATCTGAACCGGGGCAAGAGGGCCCCGGACATGAAAAAAGCCTCCCCGGCGGATCCGAATCCGCACCGAGGAGGCTCAAGCGATGACCGGCATGATACCAGGAGCCTGCCCCCTGGACGCCCCCGAAGGCAGGCCCTGCCTGCCTGAGTACGGACAACCCTCACAGCAGGCTCTCCCGGCCGGCCGACGAGATGGAGGACGGTCAACTCGACTGCGGGGATGACGTACTGGCGGGAGCAGCGGCGGTGCCGACGGACGGGGTGGCGGGTGAGGTGGCCCTGGTTCGCGGGACTCCCCGGCTGACGGCGGATCCGGGTAATCTTGCCCGGCGTCGTACTGCAAGCGCTGAATACGGGGGTGTCGGTGCGCGAACACCGAGGGCACGGTAGGTACGGGTGTCGTCCTGCTGGGGCAGGGCACGGATGACCGCGGATATCGGATCCGCAGTAGGCGTACGGCAGTCGGTCACCTTGATCATCCCGGTCCGCCTTCCCGCCGACCCGGAGACGTGGACCGAGGGCCCCATCCCCTTCGAGGTCGGCGGTCACCGCACGGACGTGGCCGCGCGGCAGTCGTACTTCACGCATGCCGCGGGACGCGCGCTGTACGGAACGCCTGAAAGGCCGCGCCGCTGGCATCTGTTCGTCGATGTCACGCATGGGGCCATGCACCTGCACGGCATGGAGATCCTGCGCACCCCGACCGCTCTTCACCCGTGGCACGCCCTGGCCGTCCTGCACCTCACCGTGCGGTCGGCGGTGCTACTGGATGTACTGCGCGCGCTCGGGCACCGTGCCGGGGCCGGGCCCGATCCGCTCAGCGGGCCCCTCGCTCCCGATACCCTGCTCGACGGCGTCGCTTCGCCGACGAGCACGGGGGCGCCCTTTGCCGCAGCGCACCCCTATACCGTCGCGTTCCTGACCCCCGGGGGCGCCGACACCGCGGCACTGCGCTCCGGCGGAGAGTTGCCGCTCACCGCGGACCGGTGGCTCTGGGCCCTGGCCTCCCGGTCCAACGAATCGGACTTCCCCACCGCCCCTGAGCAGTTGCCGAGCCAGACCGAGCGCGCCGTCCGGATCTCGGCCGACTGGAGTGCTCTCGTCCTTCGGCACGGCACCGCGTTCCTCGGCCATCGTCCGGATCAGGGGCAGGGCGACTTCTACGACTTCGCGGCCCTTCACGTCCGCTCCGTCTATCTGGACGCCCTGCTCCTCGGTATCGCGCAGCGGGACCACATCGACGAACTGACCGACGGGCTCTCGGGGGTCTTCGACGGCCCCGGGCTCGCTCGCCGCGTCACCGATCTGGAGCGGGACATCGCGAGCTTCCGCAGCACCTACTGGCGCCAGCACCTCACAGCGCACGGTCCGGCCAATGAACTGCTCCTCGCCTACCACGAGCAGTACCGGTTGCCCGCACGGTTCGAGGAGATCCTTGCGGAAGCCGCCGACTACTCCCGGCTCGTCCAGACACAGGACGGGCAGCAGATCGCCGGGGCCCTCGGCGTGCTCGCCATTCTCGGCCTGCCGCTCGGCACCGCACTGAGCATTCTCCAGGTGCTCGGCGACGGCGATCCCGTTCATCTGCTGATCGCGCTCGGCGCCGCCCTCGTCGCAACGGCGGCCGCCTTCACCACCCGGTACGGGCGTCTGGTTCTGGCTTCTCTGCGCGGCGGTCCCACCCCTGGAGAATGACGGACAACTGAACCACGGAGAAGTCGAGTTGTTAGCATCGGGTACAAGCTGCCGAACAGGACGCGGTCGACGTGACGGTCAACGAGGGCGAGTCGCTCCGGCTTTACAAGAAGGCTCTGAGATATGCCGAATCGGATCCAGAGGTGTTTCTCAGCACGGCACGACGAGCGGCGGAGTCGATTCTTTTGGACATTGCCATACAGGAAGCCGTCGGTTCGAAGCCGACGCTCGAATCCCTGCTCACGGTACTCACCGCCAAGGGGCTCCTGCCACAGAAAATGGTGCTGGCCATCCGCACCATCCAGAATTATGGCAACTACGGGAGCCACGCTCTCGACGCGTCGGGTGAGGAAATCTCCGCGGAGGATGTGCAGCCCTGCCTCAACGCCCTCACACAGCTGGCCGTCTGGTATGGGCGGACCGTTTCGTCGTTGGCGGAGAACGAAGGGCATGAGGCGCTGGCCGCTGTGCACCGCTCGGCCGGGACGACACGTCTGGCCGATTCCACTCTGATCGTAGTGAAGGCCCTGCTTCTGGGCTGTGGCTTTGAGGAAGTGATGGCGAGGCACAACCACCGGGTGGTGCCCATACAGCTTCCCTGGTCGGACCAGTTGGTCCGCGATGTCGCGCAGGGGCGGCTGGACCTTGCCATCTACAACGAACAACGGCTGACCAGCATGATCGAGGGCGAGGAGGAGCTGAAGTCCAAGGTGGTGTCCGTCGGTCGTGTCGGTCACTCGATGGGCGGCCGGAACTTCTATCTTCTCGCCGCACGCGGTGGCCGCTGGGGCCGGGCGACGGCCGAGGAGTTCCTGGCGAATCCGGCCGGTGCGGAAATCGCCGTACCGAAGTACAGCGACATGTTCGCCAATGTTCTCTCGGTCTTCTCCACCGACGAGGCAGGCTTGCGGGACCTGGGTGTTCGTGTTCTTGACGTGCCACACCATCTGGGCCTCGAACTCTTTCACCTGAACCGGGACGTCCTGGCCGTCGGCGGGCAGAATCTGCGGATGCACGCCCGCGACGAGGACGACTATTTCGAGCTGCTCAACTCCGACGTGCTTCCGATCGCGACGCAGGCACGTTTACGGTCCGCCGCAGCCAATGTGCTCATCGCGAACCAGGCCTGGCTTTCGGCACTCGGTACCCGACCGAACGATCTGTACCGGGAACTGATGCGCCGGTTCCACGAGTTGGGTGCCGACCAGGGCCGCTTCGAGGGCGTGGTGGACGACTTGATCGCGCACGCCTCGTTCCCCCTCCAGAACAGCCAGGCCAGCCGTGAACGGCTGGTGCGTCACGTCCTGTTCGAGAGCTATCGCCTGGGGGATCCGTGACCGGTACGAAGCGTGTTCTCGTGCTGGGGGGAACCAACTTCGACATCATCGTTCAGGCGGAGAGGTTTCCGCAGGAGCACGAGAAGGTCCGGGGCAACGAGTGTGCGGCGCTGCCCGGAGGGTCCGCCGCCAACACCGCTCTGGGGCTCGCCCGGCAGGGCTGTGACGTCCGGCTCGTGTCGGCAGTGGGGGACGACGCGCTCGGCAGGCTGTGCCTCGACGACCTGTGCGCCGGGGGTGTGGACACGGCGCTGATACGGGTGGACACAGCCATGAGGACCAGCATGGCGATCGTGATCTCGTCCGGCGTCGGGAAACGAATGATGACCTTCGCGGGGGCCGACCGTGACCTGGCGTTCGACGCCGTGACGGAGGCCGACGTGCGGCAGGTGGACCATGTGCATGTCGTCGGGGAACCCACAGCGGCGCTCGGCCGTGTCGTCGGCCTCGCGCGCCGGGTCGGCCGTTCCGTCTCGGTCGAGTGGAACGGCCGGGACATGAGCCCGCTCGCCGAAGGACCGGGGCTGAACCTGATGAACGCCGACGAGGCGGGTCGTCTGCCCGGGGCCCGGCCGGGCGACGCCGCCGCCAACGCGCGGCGGTACGCGCAACAGCTCGCGGGAGATGTGATTCTGACGCTCGGGGCCGACGGCGCTCTATGGGCCGCGGCATCCGGCGAAGTGGTCCGCGAGCCGACGACGGCCGTGGAGCCGGTGGACCGGACCGGGGGCGGTGACGCCTTCAACGCAGGGGTTGTCGCCGGTTGGCTGCTCGGCGAACCCCCGAGGGCATGCTTGCGCAGAGGGCTCGACGCGGCTTTGCATGTGATCACAAAGATAGGAGCTCATCCATGACCAGGTGGCTTGGTGTCGCACTGCTTCCCCGTACGGACCACACACGCTCGGCGATCCAGCTGCAGAAGAGCCTGGGCGGTGACCGGCCGCTTCGGCCTCCGCTGAGCGAGGAGGGCAACCTGCCCCATCTGACCGTGTTCCAGGGTCCTTTCGAAGGCACCCTCGAACCGGAGCGGGAGCTGGCCAGGATCAGCGCCTCGGTGAATCTGCCCAAGGAGCTGTCCCTGGCGTCCGTCGGTATCGTCCATCAGCCGACCGGCTGGCTGTTCATGGCGGTCGAGAGGCCGGTGCTGCTTCAGAAGCTGCAGGAAGCGGTGCTCGACCGTCTCGCACCCCATCTCGACCGGGAGGCGTTCGACACTTCGAAGGACACGTCGAGGTTCACGGAGACCGAGCGCGCGAGCTTCACGCAGTACGGGTACCGCTACACCGGCGACGCCTACGCGCCCCACATCACGCTCGGCCGCACCGACGAGGAGGCGGCCCTTGAACTCGTCCGGACCGCGCCCGAGCGCACCCACGTGCCCGCCGAGTGGACCTTCGACCGGCTCAGCTTCTACGTGATGGGTGAACACGGCGCCCATGCGGAGAAGGTGGTCGAGCTGCCGCTGGCCTCCGCGTGAACCAGCGGGACGCCCTGTACCGCACCGCCCACGACGCCGTGGACGCTGGGGTCCGGTGGCTTGCCGGGGAAGGCGCGGGCGACCGGTGGGCGCGCGTGCGGTTCAAACCGTCCGGGGAAGAGGTCACGGCTGCCGACGTCGAGGTCGAGCGTCGGGTCACGCGGGTCCTGGCGGACCGTACGCCCGGGGTTCCGGTCGTCGGCGAGGAGTCGACTGGTGGTGTGGGTTACCCGCCCGCCAGGTGCTGGCTGCTGGATCCCATCGACGGCACGATGAACTTCACCCGCGGATCGCCGGGATACGCCCTCTCGCTCGCGTACGTGGAGGAGGGCTCGCCGGTTCTGGGCGTGATTCATGCGCCGGCCCTCGGGCGGCGATGGAGCACCGGGGAGGCGGCCACAACGGCCTCGGGTGGGCCGGCCGGTGCTCAGGACCTCTCCCGGGCGGTCGTGGGTCTGACGGGGACGGGCCGCGGGAATCCCCGGGCGGCGCGGCTCATCGGCCGCCTGTACGACGAGGCCTACCGCATCAGGCTGCAGGGCGCGATGAGCCTGGATCTGGTCGGGGTGGCCGAGGGCTGGCTGGACGCCTGCGTATGCCTCGGCCCCAAGCCGTGGGACGTGGCAGCCGGCACCGCCCTCGTACGAGAACGTGGCGGGGCGGTACTGGGTGCGGGCGGGCGGGAGTTCGGCCCCCAATCACCGGTCCTGGCCGCGGGCGCCCCATCGCTCGCCCGGAAACTGATCGCCTGCTGGGAGTCCGTCGCGGTCTGAACGGTGCCGCGGCCACCGCGCTGCTCTCCGCGGGCGCCCTCGCCGTCATGATGCACGGGCTGGCCCGCGGCAAGACCCTGGACGGATCCGTGCAGCACGCCCTGGCCCTGCTCGCCGAGCGGCCGGGGCATGAGCCCGTCACCGAGGCGCTGCGGCACGCCCTCGGAGCCGTACGACAGGGAATTCCCGGACCGGCACTCATCGAGTCGCTGGGTGATACGGACTCCGCCGAGGAGGTTCTTGCCGTCGCCGTGTACTGCGCCCTGGTCGGCGAGGACGTGCGGCACGGGCTGCGGCTGGCCGTCAACCACGGCGGCCCTTCCGCGGCCACCGGAGCCCTGTGCGGGGCGCTGCTCGGCGCACTGCACGGCGAGACGGCGCTGCCGCCCGCCTGGCTCGCCGAACTGGAGGGCCGGGCGACGCTGTTGGAACTCGCCGACGACTTCGCCATGGAGATGACGCAGGGCCCGGCCCTGCACAGCCCGTCGGCCGCCGCACCGGGCTGGCTGACCCGCTACCCGCGCGGCTGAGCCCCGAAGTACGGGCGCGGGCCGCCGTCGAGACCGTCGGGGCCGCGCTGGAGATCAACCCGGAGCAGGGGCGTGGCCTGCCCGACGCCGACCCCGGGTCGGCGTCGTACGTCGCCGGGCGGCGAGGTCGGTGTTCACGACTTCGGGAGTCACCCGTCTGCCGACCGCTGGTAGTGGCGCTCGTGACCGTCCTCGACAGCTTCGGGCCCTCGCCGTCGGTGAAGCCGCTGGTCCAGTAGGGGGATTTCGCAAGTTCCCCCAACCGGCTCTCTGGGGTCGCCGGTCAGGCGTTCACAGGGTGGTCTGGTGATGGCGCACCGCGACTGGAGCGGGCGCCGGACGAATGTGGCCCGCGCCGAAGAGCCGGGCCCAATTCACATCGAGAAGTGGAGAGCTCAATGCCTCACAGCGAGGGTCAGCGTGTCGAGTACCGGGACAACAACAACCAGAAGTGCCAGGGCACGGTCCGAAACGTCCAGGGTCGCGGGCAGCAGGCGATGTACACCATCGAGAACGAGCAGAACCGGCAGAAGGAACAAGTTCCGGAAAACCGGATCGAGCGGGATCTGTAGCAGCAACTCCATCCCGGCCCTACCCGGCCATGGGGCTGGGGTAGGGCACTGATCCTGGGACGACGAGGGCTCCCGCAACTGAGGCAAAGTCCGGTTGTGGGAGTCCTCGCGGCAGCTCCTGTGCGAAGCAGGTCGACGGTGTCGACACCCGGCTGACCCTGCTGTGGTTCCTCCAGGAGGACCCGCGGGACTGCTGGTACGGGCATTTCACCGGTCTCGACGCGATGGTCGCGGAATTCGGCCCGGGGCGGGTGGAGCTGGTGGCGCCGTTCATTCCGACCGTGCCCGGCACCGATCTCCACGTCGACCGGTTGCGCCGAGAGCCCCGGATCTTTGGGGCAGGCATTTCCCGGTCGGGTATTTCCCGGTCAAGTGTTCTCCGGGGCAAGCATTCTCCGGGTCAAGCATCGAGCCCCCTCGGCCAGGACGGCGGACCAGTCGAGAGGGCTACCGGTAACACCGGAATCGATGCTGCTGTGCGAACGGTGGAATGCATCGGTCAGACGTCGACGGCACCCTTGCCGACGTCACGTACGAAGGCGTTCCACGCGGCGGGGACGAACGTGATCGAAGGGCCCTCGGGGGCCTTCGAGTCGCGCACGGCAATGGCCTGCGTGAGAGGGGACTTGACTTCGACGCACGCGCCGTTGCCCCCGGAATACGAGGATTTCGTCCACTTGTCCGTAGCACCCTGACGAATGGCCATGTTCACTCCGGTTCAGAGAGTCGTGTGAAAGACGCCAACAGCGTTCCGGTTGGCGTGATCGACGCTACTCGCCAAGACTCTTGAGTGAAGGGGTCGTTCACTCGACCGGATGGTATGAACCACTAAGGGCTTCCATTGCGGGCGAGCGGCGGTGTACTTTGCCCCCTCGGGCGCCCGGCGTACTCCTTCGCGATGTCGCTGATGAAGTCCCGGGTCTGCTCCACATTCAGTGCTTGTGCCCGCAGGTGCTCGTACATGACGCTGTACCGCTGCACATCATTGGCTTTCTCCAGATAGAGGTCGCTGGTGACGCCCTCGATATAGACGACACTGGAGTCCGCGGCGTCCGGGAATTCCAGAACGGCGTACTGCCCGTTGATGCCGGGGTGCGCACCCATCTCGAACGGCAGCACCTGCACGGTCACATGCGGCAGGTGCGACAGCTCGACCAGCCGCTCCAACTGCTCGATCATCACCTGCTTGCCGCCGACCAGCCGGCGCAGCGCGGACTCGTCGATCACCGCCCACAGCCGCAGCGGATGCTCCGGGGAGGTGATCCGGTCCTGGCGGCGGGCCCGGACGCTGACGCGCTTTTCGATGTCGGTCGGCGGGGCCTCCGGCAACGCGCCCTGAATCAGCGCCTCGGCGTAACTCCGGGTCTGCAACAGGCCCGGAACCACCTGGGGTTCGTACACCCGCAGCGATTCGGCATCGGTCTCCAGGCCGATGTAGACGCTGTACGGAATGTCGCCGAAGGCATGCCACCAGCCCTGCTGGCGCGAATCCTTGGCCATCTGCATGAGCGAGTCGACGATACGGTGATCCTCGACCTCGTACACCCCGCAGAGATCACGTACGTCGCGCTGGCTGATGGAGCGGCGGCCGTTCTCCAGGCGGCTGATCTTCGACTGCGAGACCAGCAGCCGCTCCGCCACCTCCTCGGCCGTCATGCCCTTGAGCTCGCGCAGTCTGCGCAATTCCTGACCCAACCGGCGTCGCCTGACGGTGGGATTGACGTTGGACGGCACGGAAACGGCACCTCCGGCTATGTAGCTGTGCGTATCTACTGCTGAGCAGATTGCCACCCCTGCCCCCGGCCGCGCTGGCAAATGGCCACACGCAAGCGCGCGGGGCAGCCGTGATTCCGGCTGCCCCGCGCTTGGTGCGGCTCCCGAACCGGGTCCTGGGGACGACGGTGCGGCGGTATTCGGTCGGTGCTGCGGTGCTGCGGTGCTGCGGTGCTTGTGGCGACAGGTGCGGTCCTAGTGAACCGCGGTGTGCGCCATGCTGCCGCGGCGTGACTGCGACTGCACTTGCGGTTGCAACGGCATTCCGGCCGCCTGGTTACGGCGCGGCTGTACGGCCGCCCCGTTCTGGACGTCCATCACGGCATGCGCCACGAGTCCGCCCATCGGGTCGTGTCTGATCAGGTCCCGGAGCCGGGAGCGCGATGAACGCCCCTCGTTCCCGGGATACAGGTGCTTGCCGAGTCCGACCGCGTGGGCCAGCGCGGCGAGCGCCGCGGTCCGCGGGTCCGGCGGTACGCCGGTGCGGATCGCACTGTCCAGCCTGGTTCTGATGTCCCGGCTGATTGCCGTGTCCGTCGCCTGGTAGCGAGTTGTCGGCAGCACTCCGCACATCTGGCCCGCCACGGCATGCACCATGCCGCATCGCTCCAGATGAGCGAGGTAGATCTGGCGCAGCCCCAGCCGGGGCCCGCCAATCCAGTGGACCGCCCGAACCGGGCTGCCGCGTCGGCGCAGCAGTTCCAGTGCGGAGTCCAGAGTCGGATCTCCTGTCGGCCGTGGCATCACCACGGCGATACGATCCCCGTCAGGGGCTATCCGTCCTGCCAGAGCCAGCTCCACTAGCTGAGCTCCGGCGAGGCCGAGGTCGAGCGACTGCGGCTGCGCTGTGGTACCCGTGGCCGGGTCCAGAGCGAGCAGCAGAAGCTCCTCCGGAATTGTTCTGCGGCTCCTGCCCATCCATGCCTCCCCGCGTGGATGAGTGACAGGGTGACCCCTCTCACATTGGTCTGTCGAGAGTGCCTGGGTGCTTTGTAAGGGAACCGGTAGGTATGTCGTTCTCGTCTAGCAGCCGGGCCGGTGGTTCACACAGGACACTGGTAGATGGTTCGGACAGCGCGGGGGATGTTCCCGCGCCGCATGGAGGAGGCATCGGTGGCGGGCGAGTCCCCCGACAAGTCGAAGCAGCAGAAGTCGTCGGGGACGGCTCGGAGCGTGAATGATCCGCGGCTTGCCGTCTTCCGTGAATCATCGGCCGGGGAAGAGGCCGGAGGCCGGACGGACACGGCAACGGCAGTTTTCCGTACGGAGCCGTCCGGCGACGGCGAGGGCCGTGAGCGCGACGAGAGCGGCCAGGACCGTGAGAGCGCGGGGCAGTCGGAGGGCTCCTCGGCTGCTGAGGGTGCTGACGGCTCTACGGGCGCTGAAGGGGCCAAGGCGGCCGGCGGGACGGGGAAGGCCGCCGAGGGCCCGGAGGAGGCATCCGAGCCCTCCCAGGACTCCGGGAGCGTGGATGCTGCCGGGGCATCGGAGGGCGTGGGCGTCGACGGGTCTTCGGACGCGGATGGCGCCGGAGCCCCGAAGGCCGTGGACGCTGTCGAGCCCGACGGCAACGCGGGGAGCGAGCCCGCCGATGCCGCGGCGCCCGAGGAGGGCGATGCGCGGCTGTGCGCGGCGGTCGCCGCTTGGGTGACGAAGGACGACGACTGCGGGAGCGACGAGGGCCCGAAGAGCGACGACGCGAAGGCCGCCACGTCCGAGGACGAGGCGGTGCGTGACGCGGACACGGACGGCGACGGCGTGGCGGACGGCGATGTGCCTGGGCAGGTTGCTCCGGCCGACGGAGCGTCGACGGGCAAGGCGAGCACGTCGGGCGATGGCGATGCCGCAGACGAGCCGTCCGACGACACGGCCGACGAGGCCCGGGTTCCCAGGACGCGTGAGGAATCGCGCACGGAGACCTCTGCCACCGAGGGTGCGGAGGACGGGGAAGACGCCGAAGGCCCGGAAGCCGACGCCAAGGACACCGCTGACGCCGACAAGGCCGGCGCCGCCGATGACAAGCGCGGAATCGATCAGCCGACCGCCGTCTTCAGGGCGCCCGCCGCGGTCAAGGTCGACCAGCCGACGACCGCGCTCAAGATCACCCCGCCTGCCTCGAAGCCCGAGTCGGAGCCCGAGTCCGCCGCCGAGCGGACCAGTACGTTCGTACCCCTGCGCGGGGACGACGTACGACCGGCACCCGTACCCCGCAAGCCCGAGGCACCGGCCGCCGCCTCCGCCGCGACGCCCGGCACGCCCCCCGCTCCCTCGCTCGCAAGCGCCGAGCGGACCACGCAGCAGCCGATGCCGCCCAAGCCGCCGCTCGACCTGCTGGCCGAGCTGACGAACACGCCTCCGCCGCCTCAGACGCCGGTCCGCACCGCTGTCCGCCGGGTCAAGATCTGGACCCCGCTGGTCCTGCTTCTGCTGATCGTCTTTGCGATCGTGCAGATGGTGCGTCCGTTGCCGAACCCCGAGCTCCAGATGTCGGCGACGCCGACGTACACCTTCAAGGGCAGCAAGCCGTCCCTGCCGTGGCCCGGCGAGGGCCAGGGCCACATGACAGCGACCGGCCTGGGCACAGTGGACTCGTTCGGCGAGCAGAAGGCCGTGCCGATCGGCAGTGTGGCCAAGGCGATGACCGCGTACATCGTGCTCAAGGACCACCCGCTGAAGAAGGGCGAGAACGGTCCGTCCATCACGGTCGACGCCAAGGCCGAGGAGGACGGGAAGCTCAACGCGGTGAACGAGTCGACGCTCGACACCGTGAAGAAGGGTGACAGGCTCACCGAGAAGCAGGCGCTCGCGGCCATCATGATCCCGTCCGCGAACAACATCGCGCGGCTGCTGGCGCGCTGGGACGCGGGTTCCGAGGAGGCGTTCGTCAAGAAGATGAACGACACCGCCAAGTCGCTCGGCATGACGAACACCACGTACACCGATCCGTCCGGCCTCAAAGAGACCACGATGAGCTCGGCCGAGGATCAGGTGAAGCTGGGCGAGAAGCTGGTGGAGATCCCGGCGTTGATGGCGATCACCGTGCTGCCGTCGTGGACCGACCCCTCGGGGCACGAGTGGCGGAACTGGAACAGCCTCGTTCCGTTCGACGGCTCGCTCGGCATCAAGACCGGCACCACCACCAAGGCCGGTGGCAACCTGCTCTTCGCCGCGCACAAGATGGTCGGCGACACCGACCAGCTGATCGTCGGCGCCATCCTCGGCCAGCACAAGCAGTCCATCATCGACACGGTCAACGCCGCCAGCAAGGAAGCCATGCTGGCGACCCAGGATCTGCTGGAGGGCGCCAAGGTCGTCAAGAAGGGCGATGTCGTCGGCACCGTCTCCGACGGCCTGGGCGGCAGCACTCCGGTGGTCGCGACCAAGGACGTGTCGGCGGTCGGCTGGCCCGGTCTCACGGTCAAGCTCGAACTGTCCGACGGCGGAAAGACGATCCCGCACTCGGCGGCGGCCGGCACCCACGTGGGCACGCTCACCGTGGGTGAGGGCACCAGTCAGGTGAAGGTGGCCGTCGCACTGCAGAGCGATCTGGCGGAGCCGACGTCCGGGGAGAAGCTGACCCGGCTCGGCTGACCGGCCGATGGCCGAAACGGCCTGGTAGCGGGAAGGGGGGTGCCGATCCCGGCGCCCCCTTCCCGGCTGCGTACGTGTTAGCGTCCCCAAGCACCTCAAGGATGCCGGGACGGCGTCCTCACAGAGGTACGGGGTACGGGGCGTGAGGCCGGCGGATACGGGGAGACGGGGAGAGCCGTAGTGACCACCGCGGAGCCGAAGCCCGGCAGCGAAGCGGCCGACAGCAGAGGTGCGACGGGTAGCAGCAGCGGCAGCATGCGGACGGCCGCGCCCGCCCCGGACGCCTCCGAGCCGTGCGCAGCCCCGTCCCGGCGGGCCCGCGCCGAGCGGCTGCTGCGGCACCCGGTGACGATCGCGACGGCGGCCGCCGCGGTCACCCACCTTCTCTGGTTCTTCTTCTTCGCGAACAGCGGAGGCGACATCGCGGCCCAGGACGCCTGGGCCGAGTTCGTCGGCCGGCATCCCGGTACCGCGTACAACCTCGCCTGGTACGGGGGAATGCACCCCGTGTCGTACAGCGTCGTGTCGCCGTATCTGATGTCCGTGCTCGGTGTGCGCACGACGATGATGGTCGCCGGGACCGTGTCGGCGGCGCTGACCGCGTTGATCCTGGTCCGGGTCCGGGCCGTCCGTAATCCGCTCACCTGCTCGCTCGCCGGGGCGTTCGCGTATCTGTGCAACGCGCTGTCCGGGCGGGTGACGTTCGGGCTCGGCATGATGTTCGCGGTGGGTGCGGTGGCCGCGGTGTTCTGCTGGCCGTACCTGCGGTGCGAGCACCGGCCCCACCGGAGCAACTGTCGCTGCGCCTCTCGCAGGCGGTGGGCGAAGGCGGCCGTCGCCGCCCCGCTCGCCGGGCTCGCGACGGCGAGCAGCCCCGTGGCCGGACTGTTCCTGGGTGTGGTCGCCGCCGCGCTCTTCCTGAACAAGCGGCGCCCCGGGGCGTACGCGCTGGGCCTGGCCCCGGTCGTGGTCGTGGCGCTGTCCGCGTGGCTGTTCCCGTTCTCCGGTACGCAGCCGATGTCGATCGCGACCCTGTCGCTGCCGTTCCTCTTCGCGGTCCTCGTCTTCGTGCTCGTACCGCGCGACTGGAAGACGGTCCGTACCGCAGCCGCCGTGTACGGCGTCGGGACACTGCTGACCTATGTGATCGACTCGCAGATCGGCTCGAACGTCACCCGGATGGCGATGCTGTTCGCCGGTGTGGTGCTGCTCGCCGCGCTGCCGTACACGGCGCCGCGCTCCCGGCGCTGGTACGCGTTGGTTGTCGCGTTCGTCGGGCTGAACTGCTGGATCGGCGTCAAGGGCGTCTACGACATCGTCCGGACCGCCCCCACCGCCTCCTGGGCGCGTGAGCTGGCCCCGCTGGTCAATGAGCTGCAGGAGGTCGGCGCGGAGCGCGGCAGGGTCGAGGTCGTGCCCGCGAGCAGCCACCGGGAGGCGTCCGCGCTCGCGCCGTACGTCAATCTGGCCCGTGGCTGGAACCGGCAGGCGGACATGGAGCGCAACCCGCTCTTCTACGACGACACCCTGGACAGCGCGAGCTACCGCCAGTGGCTCGACCGCTGGGCGGTGCACTACGTGGTGCTGCCCAAGGGGACCCCGGACTCCAATGGCGCGGTGCAGGAGGCGGAGCTGGTCGACGAGGGGCTGCCGTATCTGAAGCCGGTCTGGGCGGACGCCAACTGGCGGCTCTTCGAGGTGGACAGCCCGGTGCCGCTGGCCGATCCGCCGGCCACGGTGGACCGGGCCGGTGCGGGGGAGCTGACCATCCATGTGAAGACGCCCGGCCGGATTCTGATCCGTATCCCGTACTCGCGCTGGCTCGCCCTGGTCGACGACAAGGGCGAGAGCGTGGAGCGGCCGCAGGAGACCGAGGAGTCCAAGCGGCGCGAGGACGAGAGCAGCCCGCGGACCTTCGTCAACACGAACGGCTGCCTGATCAAGGTCGAGGAGGACGGGAACGGCGACGAGTGGACGGAGCTGCTCGCGCCGCGGCCGGGCGTGTACCGGCTGGCCGCGCCCTACCAGCTGTCACCCGGCACGCCGTGCCCGGAGGAGATGGGCTGAGCCCGGCGGCCCGGTCACAGCACTAGCTGTGCTGGACCCGGCCGCCGGGCGCGCTGTGCCGGTGCGTGATGGCGTGCGGGCGCGGTCGGCCGACGGCTTTCGCTACAGGCGCTTCGCGCTGCGCAGCGTCGCCGCGTAGTAGCCGTTGCCGTCGAGACGGGATGTGCCACCCTTGTCGCCGATGGTCGGGCCGTTGACCTCTTCCCGGCTGGATATGAAGATCTTGTGGCCCTCGGTGTCATGCCCCACATATATGCCGACGTGGTCGAGGCGCTCCTTGGTGCGCTGGTCGAGCTTGAAGAAGACCAGGTCACCGGGTTGCAGCACATCGATGTTCTTCGGCCGGTCGGCCGGCGTGATGCCCTTCAGGTCGATCACGTCCGTACCGCGGTGGGAGCGGGCCATGCCGTTGGCAGTACGCGGCAGGCCGTCGCCGGACTCGTCGGTGACCATGAGCGGGTAGCGGGCGCGGTAGCCGAACACCGTACGGATGAAGCCCGAGCAGTCCATGGAGCGAGCGCGCTCGGGGCGGGGCTGCATCGTCATGCCGTTACGGAACGTGTACGGGATGCCGAGGTAGTCGAAGAAGTCGGACTCCTCCAGACGCAGGTCGTTGCCCTCGCTCCCGGATGGGTTGAGCGGACCGAAGTTGGCGTCGCCGGCGTAGGGGACACCCTCGTCGTCCTTCTTGACCGGGGCGTCGGCGACGTACTGGAAGGCGATGGCGAAAAGGTCGTCCTCCTCGCTGCCGAAGAACTCCTTGAACCAGTCCTTGAACCACTTCTCGTTCTCGGACCCCTTCTTCCACTGGTACGGCATCAGCCGCGCCCAGTCCTCGGTGACGACCTTGGACGTGGTGGTGCTGGGCTCGGCGAAGGTGCGGCTGGGGCCGGTGAGCGTGGCGGTGCGGGCGCCATCGGTGAAGCTGGCGAGGGTCTCGCCGTCGGCGCCGCGCAGCAAGGTGCGGGACGGGTTGCGCAGCCGCTCCCAGCGCTGCTTGCCGTTCTTCAGGTTCGACGACTTCAGCGCCGAATTGTCGGTGACGGCCTGCACGGCCGGGGCCTTGGCCTGTTCGTCCTTGCGCAGTTCGACGGTGAGATAGGCGCTGCCTGCGAGCAGGGCGGTCACCGTGACGGCATGCAGGGCCTGGCGGGGGCGGCGCTTGGTCTTGGCACTCATGAGTCAGTCAGCTCCGGATGGGTCGGGTCAGACGGTCGGCAGCGCGCCGAGCAGGATTCCGGCGGTGAGAACGACATAGGCCATGAGCGTCACCGAGCCGGTCGCCAGCAGGGTTGCGCCCTTGGGCTGGCGCACGAGCTGGTAGGCGATCAGGCCGGGGACGATGAAGCCCAGGGTCTGGTTGGTGTACATCAGCGGGAATTCGAGCGACAGCACGATCATCAGCGTCCCCTGGAAGATGACGCCGGTGAGGACCACGGTGGAGAACAGCCGCTTGCCGTAAAGGATCACGACCCGCTGGAGGCCGAGCACCGCGACGTACGTCAGAACGGTCACGCCGACCACCATGGCCGCGCGCTGGAGGTCCTCGACGAGGGTGAGCGCCAGCCAGCCCGGGGTGATCATCCCGCCGGGGGAGAGGTTGGTCGTCAGATAGCAGACCAGCGAGAACATCAGCCCCAGGGCGATGCCTATGGCGGCAATCTCAGGGGTGAGGACGGAGGGGATCAACGGGGCTCTCCTGGGTATTCCTGCTGGGCCTGAGCGGGCGGCCGGACCGGCTCGAACGGACCGCGGACGCGAGGGGCGGGCGGTTCGGCCGGGTCTTCCGGACTCCGGTGCTGCGGCTCGTGCTGGTTCTGAGGGTTCTGGTGCTGGGGTTCGTGCTGGAGGGGGGTCGGGTGCTGCGGCGGTACGGGGACCGGGCGCGGGGCCTGCTGGTAGCGCGCCTCGTACGCCGCGGGGTACGGCTGATACGGGTCGAGGTGCGGGGTGTAGCGGGGGAGCGCCAGGGTCTCGTCGTGCCGTGGCTGCTGCGGGTGAAGCGGCTGCTGCTGCTGGGCCGCCGCGACCGCGGGGAAGGCAGCGGTGGCCGGGCCGTCGTCCGCCACCGGGCCCGGTGCGGTGCCGGCGACGGTGACATCGAGCGGCCCGTCCGGGGATTCCTGCGGGGTCTCGTGCCCGGTTGCGTGCGCGGAGCCGGGCGCGGTCCCCTCCGGGGTCTCGTCCGGGGTCTCGTCGGCGGGCAGTTCGGCGAGCTGTTCCAGGAGCAGTTCACCCTGCCCATGGATGTTGCCGATCGCGACCAGCGACGACTCCGGCCCGAGGTGCCCGAGCAGCTGGTTCATGAACTCCTCGGGGTCGCGCTTGTCACCGCCGAGGTCGACCGCGGTGTGGCGCCACTCGGAAGGGATCGCGTCGATGGCGCTCTTCGCCGGGTGACCGATCACGAACACCTTGTCCGGCTGGAGATCGGGGACGATCTGGCCCATCTGGCCGTTGCGCTCGACCCGGTCGGGGCGGCAGTTGATGACGACGTTCAGCGGTCGGCTGATCGCCCCCAGGTCGAGCAGCTGGTTGATGTTCATCAGCGTCGACTCGGGGTCGTTCGCCGCGAAGACGTTGGCGAAGCGCAGTCGCTTGTCGTCGTGGGTGCGATACCGCTCGACCGACAGGACACCCGGGTCCGGCGGGGCGTCGTACATGCCCTGGAGTGCCGTCTGCCGGTCCACGCCGAGGAGTTCGGCGACCGTCAGCGCGATCGCGACGTTCTCCTTGAACGTGAACCAGCTGAAGCCGCGCAGCTCCTCGTCGCTGACGGTCTCCGGGTCCGCGTAGATCAGCTTGCAGTCCCGGGCGTCCGCCTCCTCCTGGAGGATGTGGAAGCGGTCCTGCTCGGCGGTGACGCAGATGCCGCCCTCCGGCATGGAGCGGCACAGCGAGCGGGCCACGTCGTCGAGCGTGGGGCCCATCTCGGCCAGATGGTCCTCACGTACGTTGCACAGCACACCGATCGTCGACCGGATCAGTTTGGACTGGTTGATCTCCTGAAGTGCCGGCATGACCGCCATGCACTCGATGACCAGCGCGTCCGGGTTGTAGGAGGCCGCGCGCCGCACAATGCCGATCTGCTCCACGACGTTGGCGATGCCGAACTTGCGGTAGACCGGCTCCTCGGTGGCATCCGGGTGGATGAAGCGGGCCGCGGTGCCGGTCGTCTTGGCGACGGTGACCAGATCGCCGCCGCGCAGGGCGCCCGCGCAGAGGCGGGTGATGGAACTCTTGCCGCGGATGCCGTTGATCAGCACCCGGGTGGGTATGCGTTCCAGATTGGTGAAGTGGCGTCGCTGCTCGACGATGCCGGAGATCAAGAGGATCGCACAGCACACGACGAGCACGCCGTAGAGGAAGAGCACGGCCGTTCAGTTCCTTCCGACCAGGGGAGCGCTGTCGCGTTTGCGCTGCTCCTGGAGCTGCTGCCGGACAATTTCCAGACTGCGGGTAACCGCGCCGACCTCGTCGTGGTGGTGCGGGAAGAGCACGGTGCGGCGGTCGCCGTCGGCCAGCGATTCGGCCTGCCCGGCCAGTTCGCGCAGCGGACGTACGACGACGATGTACAGCCAGCCGAGGCAGGCCCCGGCGGCGGTGATGCCGAGCAGACCGGCGAGAACGGTGCGGTTCTGCAGGCTGTACTCGGGGATGGCGAGGCCCGACGCCGGCTGCCAGCTGACCACCGTCCAGCGGAGCTGCTTGGCGGCGCCGCCACCCGAGAACGGCGCGGAGGCGGCGATCTGAACGCCGTCCTCGTCGCGGTAGACGACGGCGCCCGCGGGGGCGTTCATGCCGACCCGCTGGTTCGTACCGGAGACCAGGTCGTCCAGCTGCCCCGACAGCGAATCGAAGGCGAGGTAGCCGGAGTTGCCGCCGATGATCCGGTGTTTGTCGTCGACCACCCGGATCTGGCCGAGTCCGGGGCGCTTGAGCAGTGCGTTGATGAAGTCGATCCGGAACTCGCCGATCACCATGGCTCCGTCCCGGCCCGGAATCTCCGCGTACCCGGCGACGGAGGGCTCCTTGCCGGAGTCGTTCAGGACGCTGATGGGCTGGGCGAACGGCTTGCCCTTGGTGCCGTCGGGCAGCGCGTGCGGGGTCTCGCCCGCCCGGGCCTGGACGGTGCCGTCGGCGGAGCGTACGTACAGCGAGCGGTAGCGCTGGTGCTCGGTGCGGGTGCGTTCCAGGACCTTCTTCATGTCCTCGGACGAGGTGCGGTTGCCGATCAGCGTGGCGACGGACACCAGGTCGGCGTGGCCCTCGTTGAGCGAGCGGCGGACCCGGTCGGAGACGGTGTGGGTGCGCTCGCGCTGGTCGCTGACGATCTGCTCCGGCACGGCGACGGTCGAGTCGGCGCGGTTGAAGAGCAACAGCATCGGTGCGGACCAGGCCAGCAGAAGGATGCCGCAGACGACGATGAGCGCGCGGCTGCCGAGACGGCCCCGGCGCCCGGACCCGGTATCGGCGGCCCCGGCAGCCGCCGCCGGTTCGCCGAGAAGCTGGCGGCGCAGGCGCTCCAGGGCGTGCCCGATGCGCGCCGCCTCACCGAATCTGGGAACGGAGACCGGGCGGGCCAGATCGCCCCGGGTCAGGCGGCGGCTCTCCAGGAACAGCTTCAGCAGCGGCCGTTGTACGGTGCCGAGCAGCAGCGCCACCGCGAGGGCGCCGATGAGCAGCAGGGCGGCCGCGGAGACCAGAGCGAAGAACGGGCCGGCGACCCGGGTGGGGTCCTCCGCGACGTCGACCATGGCGACGACGGTGAGACCGAGGGAGGTGGCGACGGTGCCCTCTCCGGGCTGCGGGCCGGTGAGCGCGGCGTATCCGGCGACGGCGCGATCCCCCCGGACACTGTTGCCGCGCAGGCTGCCGCTGACGCCGGGGAAGCCGCCGGAGCCGGGCTCCTTGGCCTTGAGCGGGTGCTGCCGGGTCTTGGTCGCGGCCGTTTCGGCGAAGGCCTTCAGCTGCTTGGCGGAACGTTTCGCGTCCTCGCGCTGTTTCGCGGTCTCGACCTGCTCGGGCTCGTGGATGCCGTCGCTGCTGAGGATCCGTCCCGCGGTGTCGACCACGGCGATGGAGCGGAACTGGCCGCGGCTGATGCCGGGGAAGCGGAGGCTGTTGGAGGCGATCAGCAGCTGCTGCGGCCGGTCCGGCCAGGACAGCAGGGAGAGGGCGAGAAGCCTGGTCTCGCCGTTCTGGAGCCGTACGATGCGCGGGCTGAGCCCGTCCTTCTGGGCGAGTTTGCTGGTGTCGATGGCGGTGACGGGGACGTTCTCCCCACGGGCGGCGAGCATCCGGCCGGACTCGATCTCGACGACGGCCGTGCCCATCCATTTCTGGTAGACGCTGCCGATCTTGTCGAGGACGGCGTCGGGCGAGACCGGATCGCCCGCGCTGAAGAGCCCCGCGGTACGCGTCAGGTCGGTGACGCTCTCATCGATCGAGGCGCGCATCGTGACGGCCCCGTCCTCGGCGAAGTGCTGCTGCGATGTCAGCACCGCCTCGGGGACGGATTCCTGGCTCGCCCTCCCCAGCCCGAGGGCGGTGATGCCCGCGAGGGAGAGCAATAGCGCCGAGAGAAGCGCGATGGGGGGTCGTATGCCGCCCAACAGCGACATATCGGCCCGCCGGCGGACCTTGTGCCGTCGCTTCGAGGACGAAGCGGCCATCTTGTTCCCCTTTGACTGTCTGCTCGGTTCGGCGTGCGTGACACCAGGCACAGCCGCATACAGGACGTAGAAGCTCTGCGGAAGGTTGTATAGAAAGTGGCGAGTGTGAGGTTTCCAACGTCCGGTGCCGGGTAGGTCCCTTGTCGCTTCCTGCTGAGGCCCCCGGGCGCGATGTCCGAAGTGCGCCCACATGACACCACCGGTGAACGGACCGGCCGACAGTCACGCGACGGGCTGTCGCCCGCCCCGTATCACCGTCGGCGTACCCCGGACCGCCGTACGAGTCGGACGGATTCGCCGGATCGGACGGAGAGGCTCAGTCCGGCAGGCCCTTCAGTGGTTTCAGCCCGTCTTCGTCGGCCCCGCGGTTGAGCATCGTGCCCTGGGTCCGCTGGAAGGCCATCCGGTACCGGGCCCTCTCCTCGCGCGGCAGGTCCTTGGAGTTCCGCAGGGATTCGGCCAGATCCACCAGCCGGTGGTCCTTCACCGTCGCCGCATCGGTCTCCTGCGTACCGCCGTTGTCGACATACGGAGGAATCGTCAGCAGCGTCGGTACGTACCGGGCGTCGACGTCCCAGGTGTCACCACGTTTGTGGAACTCGAACCAGCCGATGACGCCTTCCTCGGTCAGCCCCGACGGCACGTCGTGCCGCGCCACCTGATTGCCCAGGCCGTACGCGACCCACGTGGAACCGATCTTCTCCATCGGCTGCACCACATGGGCGTGATGCCCGATCACCAGATTGATCCCGGTCTCCCGCGCCAGCCTGCGGGCCAGCTTCAGCTGCCCGTTGCTCGGGTCCGGATGATGCTCCTGGCCCCAGTGGATGCTGAGGATCACCACCTCGGCACCGGCCTTGCGGGCCGCCTTCTCGGCGGCGGCGATCTTGTCGAACGAGTTCTGGTTGACCAGCCAGGGCTTGTCGGCCGGAACCTCCCGCCCGTTGAAGCCGAAGGCGTAGGACAGTTGGGCGACCTTCACACCCTTGACGTCCATGATCAGCGGCTTGGCGGCCTCGGCGCTGCTGCGCGCCGACCCGGTGTGCTTGACCCCGGCACCGTCGAGCGCGTCGAGGGTGCGCCGTACCCCGGCGGCCCCGTGGTCGAGCGTGTGGTTCGAGGCCGTCGAGCAGGTGTCGTAACCGACGTCCTTGATCGCCGTGGTGATCTGCGGCGGCACGACGAAGTTGGGGAAGCCCTGGAACGGGCCCTGCGGCTTGCCCGCGACCGGCTCGAAGTGGCAGATCGCCAGGTCGGCCTTGCTGATCACGGGCTTGACCCCGGCCAGCAGCGGACGGAAGTCGATTTTCTTGTCGGCGGTGTCCCCGCCAGCCGCCGCGGCGTCCTTGTAACCCTGCTCGGTCAGCTGCGGGTGGATCAGAATGTCGCCGGCGGCGGCGACGGTGAAGGACGGCCCTGCCTTCGTATCTGCTGAGCCGCTGTCGCTGCCCGGAATCGAGCAGCCGGCGAGGGCTGCAAGGAGGAGCACGGGCGCAGTGGCGCGAGTGGCGAAGGCGAAAGACGAATGACGGGACACCCCTGATATTTTCACGTGCCTATGACACGGAACACGGCGGCAAAGGTAACGATCAAGCGAACACTGATCGGTATCGCTGTGATGGTCGTCACGATCGGGGCCTTGGCGGCCCTTCTCGTGCCGCTCGGCGGCCGTCGGGCGGATGCCGGAAGTGGGGGCGACCGCCCGGGAGGTTCCGCGACGGACGCCCGCGATGGTGTGGATCTCGCGCGCCGCATCACGGACTTCACCGGGAACACGGTCGCGCACAGTGGCTACGCGCGACCCCTGCGTGCCCAGCGCCGCACCGCCGCCGACGCTGTCGGCCTCTTCCTCGACGGCCGGCGGGCCGAGGCCGGGCGCAGCCTCGACGACATCGACTTCGCCATCAGGACGTTCACCGACACGGTGACCGGCCGCCGGTTCGCGGAGATCTCCGACCGGGCGGCGGAGCGCCGACGCGGTTGGGGCCGGGTCTACATCGACCTGAGCGCCGAGACCCGCTGGTCGGTCCAGGTCCCGCACCCGGTGGCCGACGCCGGCAGCGAACAGCTCGGCATCGGAGTGCTACGGGCCAGGCGGGGCGGCGTGCTGGTCCTGGCCGGCGCCCACCGCAATGCCGACAGGCAGGGCCGCGCCGACGTGGCCCACCGCCGGGACACCGTGTTCGACGCGGTCTGTGACGAACTGGCCGCGCGCCGCCTGCCCGGTCTCCAGATCCACGGCTTCGCCGACAGCACCGAACCGGACTATGACGTGATCGCCTCCCTCGGCGCAGCCGAGAAGGGCCTCCCCACTGCCCGCCGCGCCGCGACGGCACTGCGCCACGAGGGCTTCGCCGTCTGCCGGGCCTGGGCCCGCCGTTGCGCACTGGAAGGCCGTGGCAACGTACAGGGCAGAGAGGCTGCGGCTCAGGGAGTGCCGTTCCTGCACATGGAGTTCAGCCGCACCGTCCGCGACGACGCGTCCCGAGTGGGCCGCGCGGCCGAGGCAATGGCGGCGGTCCTGCCCTCCTGAGGTCGCCCGCTCCCCGGAGGCGCCCCGCGGGGGCCTCCGGGTCGGTGGTGCGGTGGTTCGGTGGTTCGTTCCTCGGTCCGGTGGTGCGGCGGTGCTGTTGTCCGATGGCCGGGAAACGCCACCGCGGGACCAACTCTGCGTCCATAGTTGGCATATGAGCCTGACCACAGACGGAGAGCCGCCCGGCCCCGTGCGGTTCTACCTCGCGTGCGACCGCAGCGGCTGCCAGGCAAGGGCCGTGTTCGACCTGGTCATCGCGGAGCCGCCGCCGGACATCGAGACCGACCTGTTCGGCCATGTGCTGCACAGTGCGACCGTCGCCTCTCCATACATCGAGGAGCGCGGATGGATGTTCATCCAGCAGGAGGGCTACTGGTGCCCGAACTGCGCTTCCCCGGGAGGGCGTCCGCGGTCGAGGGACGTCACGTCGTCCTGAAGAGGCCACGGTCCGGGACAGTTCGGCCGGGACCGAAGCGTCCCGTATCTAGCTTCGTGCCATGACCGAAACGAAGCACGTACCCGACACATCCGACATCCTCGACGACGCCCCGACGACCGATGATCGCGACCCCGCGCAGATCCTGACAGCCATGGCCGACCACGTCCTGGCCCTCGCTTCGACCTGGACCGCCTGGGACGGCCGCCCCGTCCCCGCCGACGACCGCGTCTACACCCCGCACAAGGCGATCCGCCGCGTCGCCGACCACATGATCGACCATCTCGCGGAGATGGAGGCCCGACTCGTAGGCGAGGAGACGCAGCCCGACCACTGGCACGCCTCGGCCACCACCACCGAGGCGGACCTCGCCCCGTTCACCGAGGCCGACCTCGACGAGGCGCGCAGCCGGCTCACCCGGCTGGCCAGGATCTGGGCGAACCGCCTGGACGCCCTGACGCCCGACCAGCTCGACAAGTCGCCCGGAACGGGGTGGACCTTCCGTCAACTCGCCTTCCACCTGGAGGAGTCGGCGTACTACGCGGACTCCGTGGGCGATCTGGGCGTTCGGCCACTTCAGTAGGACGACGGGCCGGGACGTCCGCGCGTGAACTCGATGGCGAGCCATGGGCGCTCCGCCTTCGCATCGGCGTCGAGCACCGTGGCGGTGGCCGTGGCGCGGCACACCCCACGCTCCACGGGAGTTGCCGGACCGAGGCGGGGGTGAGCAGGTGGCTGAGGTGATGTGGATATCGGCGTAGGTCGTTGGGCGGGCAACAGGTCGGCCGCTTGGTGCCGCAAGGCCCGGGGAGGGCCTACGAGACCGAGCAGTGCGAGGACAGCCAGGGCCACGCTGCCGGCGGAGTCGCTACGTGGGGGCGGTTGTTGGTGTCAGGCACTGATGTCAGGCCCCCGGAGCGCTCTTGACGGGCAGCGCGGTTGATCTCTACGGCGTAATCCAGTCTGCCCAGCCGAACGTGAACTTGTATGCGGCGCGCACTGCGCTTCGTCCTCGGCTACCCGCCACAAGCGCCACGCCCAGAGCGACGACGAACAGCGCGGCGAAGGCCCCCGCGATGATCACGCCTGTCCTGGGTGACCAGACCACTCCCACGAAGACGCTCGCGCTGATCACGATCACCAGGCCCACGTGCGCAATGGGCAACTCCACGTGGAACAGGCTTCGCATCGAACCATGCGATGCCCGCATGTCTGCGTTGTACCGGTCTCTCGCCGCGTCAGGATCGGCATGCGGCCCCTCCGGCCATTGCTGCTCCACCAGTGCCCTCCCCAGTCGCCCGTGCCGCTGAGCCCAGACCTCAGCCACTCCCCAATCCCCAACTCACCACTTTCCCCATCTCCCATCCCCTCCGCCTTCGACTCACACAGCGTGGAGCGGGCGTGGTTCAGGGCGTCAAGGTGGAGTGCGCCACCACTGTACGAACGACGTCGACGCCTTGGGCCGCGACTGCTCGGTTCTGCCTGGGTTGAAGGTGGTCGGGACGGGGGCTCCACGAAGCTCCTCCGTGGTTCTTCACGTGTTCGTGGGTTCTCCCGTCCTCGCGTGTGCCGAATGTGTTCCGCAGGGATGCCTTCCTGGCAAGACGTCAATCGCTGGTGCAGCGGCTTGGAGACGGTTCCTGTTCAGGCGGCCCGACGGGTCATACCCAGGTCTGACCCTGCAGTTCAGCTCCTGGTCCGACGTCCCGCAGGGACGGCGAAGGCATCGTCGTCAGCATGACGAACCCGACAACACCCATGGCCACCCCGGTCACAACGAGCGGCGCCCGACTGCGTGGTGCGCTGCCTGTGGAGCGAATGGAGGCCACTGGTTTCCCCGGACGTTGGGTGGGTGGCACCGCCATGGTTCTCGGCCCCTTCCTGATGCTGGCCGGCGCGTCGCTGCGGGTCCGCTTCCACTTCTTCTTCCCCGATCAACTCGCCGCGTACGAGCGGCACCCCATCCTGATGGCCACCGCATACGGCCTCTTCGCCGCAGGCAGCCTGCTGCTCTGGCCCGCTGTGGCGGTGGAGGCCGCACGGGTCGGGGCCCGGAGTGTCGGCTGGGGCTTGTGGGGCGGGGTCCTGGTGATGTTCGGGCTGTTCGCCCGGGCCTTCCACGCGGGGGTGGACCACCTCGCCTTTCAGCTGGTGCGTTCCCAGGGGGTCGGGCCCGCCACCGAAGCGATCTCCGCCGGCTACGGCGCCTTCCACGCCTTCGCCATGCTGAACCTCGCCATTCTCGCCGGGTGGATTGTCCTTGCCCTCGGCACCTGGCGCACCCGGGTGCTCGGCCCGGTCCGCGCTGCCGCACTCGGTCTTACCGCGGCACTGCCCCTCGGAGTACTCAAGGGAACCACCCCTCTGTCGCTGGTGGCCCTGGCCGGTGCTCGGCCTGATCGCCGGCGGCCTGTCCAACACAGAGATCACAGAACACCTCCACCTCAGCCCGGCCACGGTCAAGACCCACATCGGGCGCCTGCTCGCCAAACTGCATGCACGCGACCGTGCCCAGCTCGTGATCGTGGCCTACGAGACCGGGCTCGTGGGCGACCGTCGGCGTGGAGTGTGACGTTCAAAGGACGGACTCTCATCAGAGCCTCTAGGCGCGCACCTCATGTGTGCTGCGAGAACAGAAGGCCCTACCGCCCGCTGGGGCGACAGGGCCTCTGACCTGTTGCTTCTCTGTGCCCCCGGCAGGATTCGAACCTGCGACACCCGCTTTAGGAGAGCGGTGCTCTATCCCCTGAGCTACGAAGGCGGGGATCTGTCGGAAAGCGTGTACAAAACCCGACCCGGGTGGGCGATGGGCTTCAGGTCAGCTTGCCGACAGGTTTGCGGTGGTCTGGCCTGTGAGGGCCGGGCCACCGCCGACAGTGTAGCGGGTGGGGTGAGGTCGGTACCTCGGGTTCATGACCGCGCGCGTCTGTAGCGCGCGAGCTGGGGTGCATGCAGCCCGTCTGCGTGACGGCCGACGGCGCGATCGTGCGCCAGGGCCCGTTCTTGGCTGCCCTCCGACTCCTGGGCAGGGCTCCAGCCCAGCAAGCAGCAGAACCGAAGCGACGTCCTTCGCTCGGCTGCCCCGCAGACCTGGATCGCGGGGTAGTGATACGCCGCCATGAACTGTCCGATGCCGAGTGGGAACTCGTGCGGCCGTTGCTGCCCGGCCCGGCCCGGCCTGGGCGGCCACGGCTGGATGACCGGACGGTCCTGAACGGGATCGTGTGGAAGTTCCGGACCGGGGTGCCGCGCCGCATCGGCGTGAGGACGGCAAGCCGCGGCCGGGTTCCACGAGGCGACACGCAAGGTCCGATACCCGCCAGCGCCGATTTCCACCCTGCCGCAGTCTGACGGAGGTGGTCAGACGCCGGGCCCGGCCGACCACCAGAACCACCTCTCTCCGAAAGGTTTCTCCATGTCTTCCCCCCTGGACTCCAAGGCCTTCGTCGTCACCGGCGGCTCCTCCGGCATCGGCCTCGCCGTCGCCCGGCGGCTCGCCTCGCAAGGCGCTGCTGTCGTCATCGGCGCCCGCCGCAAGGATGTTGGTGAGGAGGCCGCCGAGAGCATCCGCTCTACGGGTGGTCGGGCGCTCTTCGTTCCCGCCGACGTCTCCGTCGAGGCCGACGCTGCCGCCCTGGTCGCGGCGGCGCTTTCCGAGTTCGGCCGTCTGGACGGGGCGTTCAACAATGCCGGCTCCGTCAACGCCTCCGGCCCGGTGTCCAGCATTGACGGCGCCGCCTGGAACGCCGAGATCACACAGAACGTCACCAGCGTCTTCAACTGCCTCAAGCACCAAATCCCGGAGGTCCTCAAGACCCGCGGAGCGATCGTCAACAACGCCTCCAACATGGGCGTCGTCGCGCTGCCCGGCGTCGCCCCGTACGTTGCCGCCAAGCACGCGGTCGTGGGCCTGACCCGGGCCACCGCGCTCGAAGTCGCCGAGCAGGGCGTGCGGATCAACGCCATCACCACCGGCGGCGTCGACACGCCGCTGGCCCGCAGCTCCATGATGACCAGCGACGAGGCGATCGCGCAGATCTCGGCGATGCACCCGGTGAACCGCATCGCCCAGCCCGAGGAAATCGCCCCGCTCGTGGCGTTCCTGCTGAGCGATGAAGCCTCGTTCATCACCGGCGCGGCCCTCGCGATCGACGGCGGATTCACCACCCGATGATCTGAAGGTTCCCCGGCCCCGCGCGCAGCCCCGCTCGTTCCGCGGCTGCGGGGTCCGGGGGGCACCGGGACGAACGCGAGACCGTCCGCCCGCGGCATCGCCAAAGTGAGGGCCGCGGCCGACCGGCTCGAAGCGGGGAACGACTTCCCTGTCACGTTCTTCTCGGCCACTGGGGCGACGAGGCGGCGACCGCGCAGGCGTTCACCGACGGCTGGTTCCGGACCGGTGATCTCGCGGTGGTGCGCGACGGGCGGGTCGGCGCCGTCGACCGGAGCAAGGGCATGGTGATCCGCGGCGGGGAGGATGTGTACTGCGTGGAGGTCGAGGCGGTGCTGCACGATCATTCGGACGTCGACGGCGCGGCGGTGCTGGGGTGGCGCACCCGGTCCTGGGCGAGGAGGTCGCCGCCGTCGTCCGGCTGCGGACCGGTGGGGCCGTCCCGGTCGAGGAGCTGCGGGCGCACGGTGGGTGGAGTCTGGCCGCGCTCAAGGTCCCGGCCCATGTGCTCGTACGCGATGAACCGCTGCCACGGAATCCGACCGGGAAGATCCTCGAGCGGGAGCTGCGCCAGGCCTGTCGAGGCGGAGATGCGGCGGGCGGTCGGGGCGAGTGATCACGGGCGGGCGGGGCGATTGATCTCGGGTGGTCACGGCGTTGATCGCGGGCGGTCGGGGGCGGTGAACGCGGACGGGCAGGGTGATTGATCACTGTGGTCAGGGGCGAGTGATCCGGACGCGGTAGTTCCCTTTGTCGTCCTTGTCGATCACGGATATGCGTATCCCATTGGCCCGGTCGGTGAAGGTCCCACCGGGCTGGTAGGGGGCGTCGGAGAGCTCGGCGTGCACATTGGGCAGCCGGGTGCAGCCGCTGCTGCCCCTGGTGCTGTCCGCCACGGACACCGGTCCCTGACCGGTGTCGACGTCCGAGCTTATTTTGTAGATCAGCACGCCGGGCCGGCAGACCGCCTGGTCGTTGCCCGCCCGGGTCCGTACCTCCACCGCGTAACCGGACTCAGCGCTCAGCGGTATGAACGCCAGCTTCGTACCGCCCCGGGTGGCCAGCGGTTCCAGGACGTGGTCGCTGGTGCCGTACTTGGAGGCGCAGCTGATCTGCTTGTTGTCCAGCCAGCCGAGCTTCCACTTGTGCCAGCCCAGCAGATCGTTATCGACCCCCCAGTCCTCGGACATGATGTCCCAGTGCCCCACCGAGCCGCCGCCCTCCAGGGTGTAGAGGTCGGGAAGGCCGAAGATATGGCCGTTCTCGTGCGGCAGGACACGGAATCCGGTCTGTGCGAACGACCCGGAGCCGTCGTCCTGGCGGCTGTAGATGAAGGACGTGTTGCCGAGCGGGACACCGTCCGCGTGCGGGGCGTCGTCAGTGCCGGAGAACGTCACGGACAGGACGGTGTCCAGGGCGGAGGGCCCGGCGTTCGGCGTGACCAGGATGTTGACCAGATCGTACGTACTGAAGTCGACCTTCGGATCGGCTGCGGCGATTATGTCCTGGACGAGGCGGTGGTAGCCCGGCTCGTACGGTGATCCGCGGTCTATCCCGTACTCCGAGAACGGCAGTGGCATCCGCAGCCAGGACTTCACGGGGGCGTCGGGGACGTAGGTGAGTCGCCCGTACGAACCGGTCCGGAACCAGTTGGTGGTCTGCGGGAAAAATTCGGCGTACCGGTCCATTGCCGGCTCGGGGCCCGGTGCGTCCGAGAAGTCGATCATCAGGTTGAGGGCGCGAATCCTGCCCGTGGAGCGGGCGTAGTTCGCCGGAGTCGGTATGCCTTCCGACATCTGTACGCCCATGGTCGCCGGTATCCGGCACGGAGCGATCCCCGCCGAACGGCCCGTGGCCGCCGGGCCGGCCGAGGACCGGCTGGGTAGCGGGAGATTGCTGCTGGCCGTGGCCATTGTGGCAATGACCAGGGCTGATGCCGAGCCGAGAGCGATCGGGTGGCGGTGCCTGCGTATCCGGTGGCGGGGCTTCTGCATATAAGCGCCTCGGGGTCCGCGGCAGTCGGCCGGCCCGGACTGCTCTCTGCGGTTCAGCCTGTGACGGGTGGTGCGGCACCGCTCGTCGGGTGCGCCGATCGGTTGGTTTTCCCGCTCCAGGGGTGTGGTTCAGGTCATATTACGATGGGAAATAACCGGGGATCCTCTCCCCGTTTGAATCTGTGTCCCCGTGAAAGCGGGGAGATGGTCCCCGGTTACGGGAAGGGGGTGCCATGGAGAACGAAGAGCGTCGCAGTGGCCAAGAGCGTCGTAACGAGGACCGGAAGAGCCGGAAGGCAGGGGCAGCCGTCGTGGATAACGTCACCCGCAGCGCCACGGGAGCAGTGCAGCCCCGGACGACCCGTCCGCGGGCCGACGCGCTGCGCAACCGGGAGCGGATCGTGACGGCAGCGCGCGAGATGTTCGTCGAGTTCGGGCCGGATGTGCCGCTCGACGAGGTCGCCCGCCGCGCCGGCGTCGGCAACGCCACGCTCTACCGGAACTTCCCCGACCGGGCCGCGCTGACGCACGAGGTCGTGCTCGCGGTCACCTCCCGCACCACCGACCGTGCGGAGGAGGCGACGGCCGAAGAGGCCGATCCCTTCGCCGCGCTCAGCCGCTTCGTGCACGCGGCAGCCGACGAACGGATCGGGGCGCTGTGTCCGATGCTGTCCGGCGGCTTCGACAAGGACCATCCCGAATTGCTCGCCGAGCGTCGACGCCTCGAAGAGGCCGTCGAAGGGCTCGTGGCGCGCGCCATGTCCGCGGGGCGCCTGCGTACCGACATCGCCGTCGGTGACGTACTGGTCGCCCTCTCCCAACTCACCCGGCCACTGCCCGGCACCGGCTGCCTGGACATCGACCGGTTCACCCACCGTCACCTCCAGCTGTTCCTGGACGGACTGGAGGCTCCGGCCCGGTCCCGACTGTCCGGAACGGCGGCGACCTTGGAGGACCTGCGGCACCGGCCATGACGCCCGCACCGGGCCCCTGAACCAGGTGCCCGGTGGCGCGCCCGCCACGCCTTGACCATCCCTTCTCTTTCACCGCATTTCCTTTCGCCGGCTGTCGTCTCGCCGCCCGTCCTCGACCGACTGCCCGTTCACCGACCTCTCGGTTCACGACTTCGCGCGCCCACGCGCGTCCTTAGGTGGATACCTCCATGCCAAAAACAGCTGATATCCGACTCCCGGACCCCAGCCGCTGGAAAGCGCTGGCATTCATCGCCCTTGCTCAGCTGATGGTCGTGCTCGATGCCACGATCGTGAACATCGCGCTGCCGCACGCCCAGACGGCCCTGGACATTTCCGATGCCAACAAGCAGTGGGTCATCACGGCCTATGCCCTCGCCTTCGGCGGACTGCTGCTCTTCGGGGGCCGGATCGCCGACCTCTGGGGCCGTAAGCGGACCTTCGTCGTCGGCCTGATCGGCTTCGCGCTGGCCTCCGCACTCGGTGGCGCGGCGCAGAACCAGGGCATGCTCTTCGGCTCGCGCGCGCTCCAGGGCGTCTTCGGCGCGCTGCTCGCCCCTGCTGCCCTGTCGCTGCTCGCCGTGATGTTCACCGATGCCAAGGAGCGCGCCAAGGCGTTCGGCATCTACGGTGCGATCGCCGGTGGCGGTGGCGCCGTCGGCCTGATCCTCGGCGGCTTCCTCACCCAGGCGCTGAACTGGCGCTGGACGTTCTTCGTCAACATCCCGTTCGCGGTCGTCGCGGCCGCGGGTGCGTACTTCGTGATCCGTGAGCCGGCCGGCAGCCGTAACCGCTCGTCGCTCGACATCCCGGGCGTCGTCCTGTCCGCGCTCGGCCTGGTCTCGCTGGTGTACGGATTCACCCGCGCCGAGTCCGCCGGCTGGTCGGACGCGCTGACCATCGGCATGTTCGTCGCGTCCGGTGTGCTGCTCCTGACGTTCGTCCTGACCGAGGCCCGGGTCAAGTCGCCGCTGCTGCCGCTGCGCGTCCTGCTGGACCGCAACCGCGGTGGCGTCTACCTCTCGCTGGGTCTGGCCATCATCGCGATGTTCGGGCTGTTCCTCTTCCTGACGTACTACCTGCAGGTCGTGAAGGGCTACTCGCCGATCAGGACGGGCTTCGCCTTCCTCCCGATGATCGCGGGCATGATTACCGGTTCGACGCAGATCGGTGCCCGGCTGATGATGCGGGTTCCGGCGCGCAAGCTCATGGGTCCCGGCTTCCTGACCGCTGCCGTCGGCATGCTGCTGCTGACGCAGCTGGAGATCGGCTCCTCCTACGCCACGCTCATCCTGCCCGCGCAGATCCTGCTGGGGCTGGGCATGGGTACGGCGTTCATGCCGGCCATGTCGCTGGCCACGCACGGCGTCGAGCCGAGGGACTCGGGTGTCGCCTCCGCGATGGTCAACACCTCGCAGCAGGTGGGCGGCGCGATCGGTACGGCGCTGCTGAACACCATTGCCGCGTCGGCCGCGACGGCGTACGCCACCTCGCACGCCGCACTCGGCACCACCGACCCGGAGCTGCTGAAGCTCCAGTCGATGGTGCACGGTTTCACCGGTGCCATCTGGTGGGCCGTCGGCATCCTGATGGTGGCCTCCGCGATCGCGGTGACCTTCATCAACGCCGGGCGTCCTTCGGCGACCGTGGCGACCGGAGTCTCACGTTCGGGTGACGTCGGCGGTGTCGAGGACGAGTTCAAGGTCCCGGTCGTCGCGCACTGAGGACTGAACGCCGACGCGGGTCGCGTAACGCGTGAAACGCGAAGTGATGTGAACGCGGCTCTGCCCCGGTTCCGCTCGAC
>NZ_JBEOVN010000014.1:0-72675 GCF_040295565.1 Streptomyces sp. NPDC002785
CTCCCGGCTGGCCGACGAGATGGAGGCCGTGCAACTGGACATGGGAGCTGAGATCCTCGACCACGCCCGCGAGGTGCTGGGGGACACCATGTCCCCATACAGCGAGGTGCGGTACGCCGGGATCAGGCTCGCCGAGTGCCTCAGTGACGCGCTACGCGTCGCCGAGTCCCGAGGGATGCGCCTGCCGTACGAACCCGACCGGGACGAGGGCACCACTGACGAGCACGCACCCGACTCCGACGGCCCGGTGGGCTGATCGCCGACGCCCGAGGCATCGCACATCGCGAGTGCGCGCCGCTTGCGGTGTGCGAGTCGGCGAGGCGGACGCACGGCGGTCGCCTCCGCGGTGACCGCTAGGAGCGTGGGTCAGTAAACAACTCCTGGAATGCCACGCCTCGTGGTGAAGTGCGGCTGCCGACCGCTGCTCTTGAAAAGGCGTGGCTGCCGGGCAGTCGTGATGCGACAATCCGTCCGCAACTTGATCCACATCCGCGTCCCGGAGGTCCGCATGGACATCGCCTCGCTGCTGCCGTTGACCACGTGCCGGTTGTCGTTGCGTCTGTTCACTCCCGGCGACGCCGACGACCTGTACGCCTACCAGAGCCTGCCGAGCGTGGCGCGCTACTTGTACCGGCCGGCGCACACGCGTGAGCGCAGCGAGCAGGTTGCCGCCGAGCGTGCGGCGCAGACGGCCTGGCGCGCCGACGGGGACAAGCTGGCGCTCGCTGTCTGCCGAGGCGATGAGCCCGGCGTCCTTGGAGAGGTGAGCCTCACCCTGGCCGATGCCCGCGCCGCCCAGGCCGAGATCGGCTGGACTCTCGACCCAGGTCACGAGGGACACGGCTACGCGACCGAGGCGGCCGCGGCGCTGGCCGGGTTTGCCTTCGACACGCTGGGCGTGCACCGGCTCTACGCACGGCTGGATGTGGAGAACACCGGGTCTGTGCGGGTCTGTGAGCGCCTCGGGATGCGCCGGGAGGCGCACCTGGTCGAGAACGACCTCGACGGGGATCGCTGGGGCAGCGAGTACATCTACGCGGCGCTGTCCGCGGATCTTGGCAGTCGATCAGGCGATTGAGCCCGACGCTGCCTCCTGTTCGTGATCTTCCATATGGGAGAATCCTGGTATGTCTGGTGGGGATGGCCTGTTCGAGGTGGATCCGGCGGCGGTGGTGAAGCCGGAGATCGCGCCGACGGTGGCGGTGAAGAAGACCTTCCGGGCGTTCGTCCCCGATCAGATGCTGATGCTGCCGCCGTCGCTGGATGAGTGGCTGCCCGAGGGGCATCTGGCCCGATTCGTGGCCGAACTGGTCGACGAGGTGCTCGACCTGGGCCCGATCCTGGCGTCCTACACCGAGAAGCGCGGGTTCCCAGGAGCCCCGAACCCGGGGCCACGAAGAAGGTAACGGGGGCTGGTGGTGTGGCCCTCCACCAGCCGTACTTGCCGGAATTAGGCGCTACAGGCGCTCTCGAACCCACGACGAACAGCGGACGCCGGTGACGCAGACTTGCCATTCCAGGGTCGCGTCAGGCCAGTTGTAGGGCAGGTACTCGTCAGTCCACGTGCCGTTGCCTTTGTCGTTCACAACGGTGTCCCAGTAGGTGTCCACATGCCAACGAATGAATACGCCGTGACCGTCGCGTTCGGTGTCTCCCACACCGAACATGAGCTTCCCCGGGTCGAAGTAGCCGTAGGCGCCCGTGATGACACGGTTCTGAGCCGAGGCTGGTGAGGTCACCCCCACGGCAATCGCAAGCGCAACCCCTGAAACGGCAAAAATGCGGGCGAGACGTCTCACTGAAGTTACCCGCCAGCTGGCGGGTGAGGAGCCAATACCGGTGATGGTCCGGTTGGTGCATTGCATGATTCCTCCTGTTGTCTCAGGCCCGTCGGCCGGTCCGGGGATGGCCTCGCCGTGCTGCCTGATGGGTGCTCATATCGTTACAGCAGCCGGGGGACGGCACTTGGCCCTGCGCGCCGCGTTACTTGGCGGGGCGTGCCGTGCAGGGAGCATCGGCGGAGGCGGCTCGGTGACGGAAGGCACGGGGGCTCAGCCCATACGCTGTCCGGAAGGCACGGCTGAACTCGGCGGGTGCCGGGAACCCCCAGTGGGCCGCGAGGACGGCGATCGGGTATTCGGCCAGCCGCAGGTCTGCGAGGTCGGCACGGCAGCGCTCCAGGCGGCGCCGGCGGATCGAGGCCGCCACGGTCTCCTGCCGGGCGTGGAAGAGCCGGTGGAGCGAGCGGAGGGATATGTGGTGGTGCGCCGCGACGTGAGCGGGGGTCAGCTCCATGCTTCCGAGGTTGCGCTCTATGTAGAAGTCGATCTGTGCGCGCAGGACCTGCTGGCGGGACTCCGGCGATTGCAGATGTCGGGCGTCAACATGCTCGGAGAGGAACGCGGCGGCGAGATCGACCGCGATCGTTCCGAGCCGATGACGCTCGCCCGCGCCGAGATCGGCTGCACGGTCTCGGATGGTGGTCAGGTACTGGCAAAGAACTTGCCCGGTCACCCCGTCCGGGGTGAGCCGCCGGGACAGGACCCGATCGGCCTGACCTGCGGGCAATGGAAAGGCGTGTTTGGGTATCCGCAGCAACGTGACGCAGCCCCACCCATGCTCATCCGGAACAAAGGCTTTCAAAGGGTGAGAAGTATCGAAAAATACCAAGCTGCCGGTGTCGACCTCGGCCTCGTTGCCACACTGGCTGACACTCATTGGACTGCCACCGACCAGGGCGAGCTGATACGTCTCGGGGTCACCGCGCCTGATGTGCCGCAGCGTCCGCGCGGCATGGAGCGACTCGAAGACGAAATGCGCGATCTGTACAGAGCCAAGGTCCACTGCGGCAACACGGGCTTCGAAACCGTGGGCGTGGACACTTCTGAGAGAGAAGGGCGCGATGCTCTCTCGTACCAGCTCTACGTACCAGTCGAACCTGTCGCCCCGCGGCAGCTCGCCGCTCGACATCGAAACCAGAGAGCTGGCACCGACACCCCTGCCGCCCGCCGATCCCCATTCCTCTGGCATGACCACCATCATGAGCGTGATGCTCGAAGTGCGGCAAGTACCCGGCGCTCGTTTCATCCGCTCGTCTGGATCGAGGCTAAGTCTGCCACGCACGCACGAACAGCGACCAAGTTCGCCCCTTCCTGCGGGAGTTGTATGAGTAGGTGGCACTGCAAGCTCCCTCCACGGCCCCGTCCTCTCCGGGGGAGTCGCCGGTGGGCTCCTCGGCGCGCACGAAGGCGCCCTTGATGGGAACCGTGATGACGAGGCATGGTCGCGCAGTTCGCGGACTGCCCTGCGGATGGTGTTGACCGCTACGCCGTACTGCTCGCCGGGCTGCAGGAGATCATGCCGTGGGTCCACCAGTGGTACGACGCGTACGACGAGGAGTGGGGCGACAACCCCGCCAAGGAGTTCCAGACCGCGCTGAACCGTGGCTCTGTGGACCGCAACCTGTCACAGGACGACCTTCGCGCCTGGCGCCCGGAGAAGAAGAAGGCCGGCCGGAAGAAAGCCGCCGAGTAGGGCGCGGGTCAGCGGCGAAGGGGCCTTCAGCCAGACATGGATGAAGGCCCTGACCCGTCAGGCAGTCTCGTCCTCGTTTGGTTCGCTGGCGGCTGCCTCCGGAGCCCCGATCACGTACGTCCCCTTCGCGGGCAGAGTCGCGACGAGTTCGCGCCTGCGCAGTTCCACGATGGCGCGACGTACGGTTCCGATGCTCACCCCGTGTAGCTCTGTCATGGCGCGCTCGCCGGGCAGGGCAGCGCCCTGCGGGAGCTTGCCAGACGCGATATCGGCGGCGATGGCGTCGGCGAGTTTGACGTACTCGTAGCGCGGGAGATCGCTCATCCCTCCACAGTGGCGCACTGCGGAGCAGCACGCAGGGGCGGGACGCGTCGAACCGCGTCCGGACGCGGTACTTTGCGGAGGGATGCAGGGGGACGCAGTTGCGGGTATGGTCGAGACGACAAGACCCCGGCGAGGTGGACAAGACCTCCCGGGGCATGGCCAACGCTGACTTAGGAGCGTCGACATGTACGACCTTATCCGCGGGATCACCGCATGGTTGCTGGGGCTGATCCTCGGCCCCCGCACCGGCCGCCACCGTGCCGGTAGCGCCCCGTACCCCCCAACCGCCCCCGCCCCGACTCGCCGTCCGGGCACACCCCGCCCCCGCCCCCGTCCCCGCCCCGCCGCGGATCTCCCTGCCGCCCGGTCGCCGTACGGGCTGGACCAGGCGCTGGACGGTGGGGCGAGCGCGTTGGTGCGCCCGTATCTCCTCGCCTCGGACCAGGAACGCGTACAGCAGCGTCGGCGGCTCGCGCTGGTGCTCGCCGCCGACTTCGGGCTGGATCTCGATTTGCATGTGGTCGGCGCGCAGTGGGGGGTGGCGGTCTGATGGACGCCCTGCCGAACGTCGCAGCTCAGCCTGTCGCTCCGCCCGCCGACCCGCCCCGTCTGCTCCCCTGGCTGTCGCCCGAGGGCAAGCCGTGCTTCCTCGTCACCGACGACCAGAACAGCCACCTCTCCCGGCTGGCCGACGAGATGGAGGCCGTGCAACTGGACATGGGAGCTGAGATCCTCGACCACGCCCGCGAGGTGCTGGGGGACACCATGTCCCAGTACAGCGAGGTGCGGTACGCCGGGATCAGGCTCGCCGAGTGCCTCAGTGACGCGCTGCGGGTCGCCGAGTCACGCGGGATGCGTCTGCCCGCAACGGACATCCAGGACGCCGAGGATCCCCAGGACGCCGGAACCAGTGACGCGTGACCGGAACAGCCCTTGGGACTCCCGGTCCGCCGGGGTCACCCAGGGTTGTCAAGTGAACTCGCAGGCCAGCGCGAGTGGGGGCATGCAGACAAGTAAGTCATGTTCTGCGGCCTAATTGGTGGTCTGGTTGGGTGGGAAGGGGCGGCGACGGCGGCGGACGGTGGCTTCCGTGGCGTGTGGGGCGGTGACGGTGCAGTCCTTCGGGATGGCGCGGATGGCGAGGGCGACGCCGCTGGTGATGTGACAGCGGCGGCCGATGGCGACGCCGGGACCAATGCTGATGTTGTTGCCGGTCTGGGTGTCGTCGCCGATGACGGCCCCGAACTGGGTGGTTCCGCATCGGTAGAGGCCGAGGCCGGTGCGGATGATGACCTCGCGGTCGGGCTTGCGCATGTCGGCGGTCATGTTGATGGCGGCCACGGTGACGCTCGCCGACAGGTGGGCTCGGGCCCCGATGATCGTCCGGTTCGCGCCGATCCGGTGCCCCAGGACCGCGTCCTCTCCCACGAATGCCGCGGTGACCTCGCAGTTGAAGCCGACTTGGGCCCCGGCGCACAGGACACTGCCCTTGCGGACGGTGGTGAACTCGTGGACCTTGACGTCCGGTCCAATGATCACGTCGTGTCCGATGATCGCTGTGGGGTGGATGTACGCGCTCGGGTGGATGCGCTGGTCTTCGCTGAACATGGTCAGGGCCTCGCGCTGGAGGCCCCGCCACTGGGTCAGGAAGTCGGCCAGGTCGAACTTCTCCAGGCCTGCGTACGTGGTCGTGGCGATGGCCCCTCGGGCGGGGGCGGTGACGTAGTCGCCGAGGATGATCTGGTCCATGTGTGGTGGCCCTTCGGATGGGTGCGGCAGCAGGTTTTGGCCGGGGTACGCTCGCCGTTCACCTGATGCCGGCGCGAGGGAAGTGGTGATGGTCGTGACCCGGCCGCGTGTGGGTGTTGCCGTGTTGACGATGGGCGACCGGATGCCTGAACTGCTGGCTCTGCTTGAGTCGGTGGCCAAGCAGGACGAGCCCGCCGCCCGGGTTGTCGTCGTCGGGAACGGGACGCCACTTGCGGGGTTGCCGGACGGCGTGACCGCGGTGGAGCTGGATGAGAATCTGGGGGTGTCCGGAGGCCGCAACGTCGCTTGGCGGCGGCTGCGCGAGTTCGGGGACGTGGACGTGCTCGTGGACCTGGACGACGACGGGCTGCTGATCGAGACGGACGTGTTCCGGCGGATCGCAGACGCGTACGAGGCGGATAGCCGTCTGGGCATCGTCAGTTTCCGGATTGCGGACGAGACCGGCACAACCCAGCGGCGTCACGTGCCCCGCTTGCGGGCCAAGGACCCGATGCGGCGGGGCTTGGTGACGACGTTCCTGGGCGGCGGTCACGCGCTGTCGATGCCGATGCTGGAGCAGACCGGCGGCTGGCCGGACGCGTTCTTCTTCACGCACGAGGAGACCGACCTTGCCTGGCGGGCGATCGACCGGGGCTGGGACGTCCTCTACGAGCCGCAGCTCGTTCTCCAACACCCAAAGACCTCGCCGGCCCGGCACACGGTCTACTACCGGATGACGGCCCGGAACCGGGTTTGGCTTGCCAAGCGGCATCTGCCCGCCCTTCTCGTGCCGGTCTACCTGGGGGTGTGGGTGGCGTTGACCGTGGTCCGCAGGAAGTCCTTGGCGGGATTGTGGGCCTGGTTCGGTGGGTTCGCCGAGGGCATCCGGACCAGCGGGGGCCCTCGGCGTCCCATCAGGTGGCGGACGGTGTGGCGGATGACTCGACTGGGCCGGCCGCCGGTTGTTTAGGCCGCCGTGGACTCCCGCAGCCAGCCGGGGGCGGCGGCTGGGGTGTTCCTCAGCCAGTTGACGTAGCGGGCCACCCCCTGCGAGACGGTGACGTTCGGCTTCCAGCCCAGGACGTTCTCCATCCGGCGGGTGGCTGCGTACCCGCCGAGGGGATCACCGGCCGGCAGCGGGGCGTCCAGGAAGGTCGTTCTTGGGTAGTGCTCGCGGATCAGTTCCGCGACCTGGCGCACGCTGGTCGGGATGCCGGTCCCGATGTTCACGGTCTCGGTGTGGGCCCGCGGGCTGACCAGGGCCCGCAGGGTGCCCTCGGCGATGTCATCCACGTGCACCATGTCCCGCACCTGCCGGCCGCCGCCGTTGAGGTGCAGGGGAAGGCCCAAATGAGCGCGGGCAGCGAACCAGGCGACCACCCAGGAATGCGAGTTCGGCTTGACCGTCTGCGGCTCGCCGTAGACGGAGAAGTACCGGACAGTCGCGTACGAGGTGCCGACCTGGCCGAGGATGAGAGCGGTCTGTTCCTCGCCCCACGCTTTGGTGTTTCCGTAGACCGACACCGGCCGCCTGCGGGTGAACTCGTGGAACTGCGGCGGGATGCGGCCGTGAACGGACTCCAGCAGCTGCCGCATGGTCAGCAGTTCAGGACTGTCGGTCTCCTCCGGGTTGCCGTCGCCGTACACGCTCGCGGAGGAGACGAAGACCATGCGCCGGATGCGGTCCGTGGCGGCAACAGCGTCCAGGACACTCTGGGTACCGGCGATGTTGGTGTCGATCGCGGCCAGCGGTTCGCGGGTGCACGCGGCCACGTCCGCGAGGGCGGCAGTGTGGATCACGTAGTCCGATTCGGCTACGAGCTTGCGGACCAGCGCCGTGTCCCGGATATCGCCCAGGACCACGTCCGGGTCGGATGCGTGGACCCCGAACAGGTCGGCGTATACGTGCTCGGGGTAGGCGTTCATGGTGCACAGGGCGACGGGGCGGGCGCCCAGGGCCCGGAGCTGGATGGTGATCCGGGAGCCGATGAGCCCCGTGCCGCCGGTCACCAGCACGGTGCTGCCGGCCAGGACGGCGAGGTCTGAGGGATGGTGCACGCTGCCTCCAGAAGCTGGTTCGGGTGAACTCGTGACTGTGCGGGCGGCGAAGCTCGTTGGCCGCAGGTGTTGCCCAGGGCCCTGGGGCCGCCTCCGCCTCTGAGAATCCGCCCGCCGTGCCCGGCCTGACGAGTACCGTGGGTGTCGCGAAACGTGGCGGAAATGCCACGTTCCGTAACGGAGTTCGGGGAGGGTGAGGCCACGGTGGGAACCACGAGCACCAACCCGCATCTGGCGCTGTGGATCGCCGCGACGGGCCTCTCGCACGGCGAGATCGCCCGCCGGGTCGCCACCGAAGCGATCCGCCGAGGTCACCGGCAGATCGCCCCGGACACCACCCGCGTCCGTCGCTGGATCGAAGGCGAACGGCCCCGCCCGCCGGTGCCCGAACTCCTCGCGGCCGTGCTGTCCGAAGCGGTCGGCCAGACGCTCACACCCGGTGACCTCGGACTGACGGCCGCCGGGGTGGTCCTCGATACGATCCAGTTACCGCTGCTGACCGAGGCAGCCGCCCAGACCTTGGCCGGATGGACACAGATGGACCTCTTCCTGGACCGCCGCGAAAGTCTCAAGCTCGCCATCGGCGCCCCGCTGGTCCTGGCCGCCGAACGGATGCTCGGCGGCGTCGCCAGCCGGCTCAACCCCGGACACCAGGGCTTCGACACCGACACCGTCACCGCGCTGGAAGAGGTCACGGCGTTCCTCTCCCGCGCGGACGCCTCCAAGGGCGGCGGCCTGTACCGCTCGGCGATCGTCGCCCAGCTCGCCGAAGTCGCCCGCCGCATCCAGGACGGTGTCCCCGCCTCCCTACGCGCCCGGGTCTTCGCCGCGACCGCCGACCTGGCAGCCCTGGCCGGATGGGTCAGCCACGACTGCGGCCGGTACGCCACCGCTCAGCGGTACTGGAGTTACGGCATCTACGCGGCTGGCGAGGCCGGGCAACGGGACCGCGGGGTCGAGATCGTCACCCGCATGTCCCACCAGATGATCTACCTTGGGCGTCCCGAAGATGCCCTCGGGCTGCTCGAAGTTGCCGCCACTAAAGCGGAGAAACCCGCACTGGAGGCGCTGGTGGCCTCACAGACCGGCCGAGTGCACGCCGCCCTCGGACAGGAACAGCAGGCCGATGCCCACCTCGGCCGCGCCGACAAACTCGTTTCCGAGGGACTCGGCGACGTGCCCGAGTGGGTGGCCTACTTCGACGCCGCCGAACACGCCGGCGCCCGCGCCGTCTCCGCCCGCGACCTCGCCGGATTCCACCCGGCAAGCATCAGGCGGGCCAGCACCCACTTCCGTGACGCACTGCGGCTACGGGCGCCCGGCTTCGACCGCGTCCGCATCATGGACCGGATCGGGCTCGCCGCCGCCCTTTTCGACGAAGCTGAAGTCGAGCAGGCCACAGACGTCGCCCAGCAGGCCCTGACCGAAGCCACCAGGGTGGACTCCACCCTTGTCGCCTCCCGCCTCAACACCCTGCTCGACGCCGCCCGCCCCTACAAGACAGCGGCCGCCGTCGAAGAACTCCTCACCCGTGCCCGCGACCTTGCCACCGCCCAGCCCACCACCATCGCGGCCTGAGAGCGCGGCTACCCTCTCGACAAACCCGCAGACCGGAAACAGCTTCTCAGGCGCGGCGGACCCGCCAGAGCCATGCTGCCGTGCCGACCATCAGGGCGAGGCTTCCCAGGTTGCCCAGGAGGGCCGGGACCTCGCCCGCCGCCCAGCCGCTGATCAGGTTCCAGGTGACGATGACGGTGGTCGGCACGATGACGGTGAGCAGTACGCCGGTGGTCTTCTGGACGGCGGTCCAGTGCACTGAGGTGCAGAGAAGTACCGCGCCGGTGACGCGGAACAGGAAGCCGAACACCGGGCCGGGGTCGAACGCCGCGTCGGGGCCGATGGAGAAGACCATCGTGAAGGGCAGCGAGAGGGTGAGCATCAGGAGCGGGACCAGGGGGTGCACCTTGCCGCGCCGGGCGGGTGCGTCCACGTCGCTCCCGGCCGGGGTGCCCGTGGTCCCGTTCCCCGCCTCGGCCAGCGCTGTCGCCGCGATCGTGCGGGGGTCCCCCAGCTCCGTGAGTATCTCGCCGATCGCGGCGTCGGGGCGCTCGGTGCGCGTCACCTCGATGTGTTCGGCGAGGTCGGCGAGGAGTTCCTGGCGGCGGTCGGCGGGGAGGGCGGAGCACTCGCGCTCGACGGCGGAGAGGTAGCCGCGTACGGGGTCGGCAGAGGTCTTCATGTGAGGTCTCCGGTGGAGGGGTGCGGGGTGGTCAGGAAGGCGTCGACGGCGTTGCGGAAGCCGGGCCAGACGCGGGTGAACTCGTCGAGCGCGGCCCGGCCGCTGTCGGTGAGCGCGTAGTAGCGACGGGGTGGTCCGGAGGCGGACTCCTGCCAGGTGGTGGTGACCAGGTCGTCGCGGCGGAGCCGGGAGAGCAGCGGGTAGACCGTGCCCTGGCTGGTGGCCAGGGCGCCGGAGTCTTCCAGGGCGTGGAGGAGTTCCACGCCGTAGCGGGGGCGGTCCCGCATCAGGGCGAGTACGCAGTACTCCAGGACACCCTTGCGCAGCTGGGCGGCTGCCCGGGCCTGCTTGGTCGAATCACCTGGTTCCATGCGATGCAAGATACCTGGTGAGGCAAGTGGATGGGGAAGGGGGGCGCGGATCCCCTTCCCCATCGCGGGGCTCCGGAGGCACGCTGCGCCTGCCGCACGTACCCGACCAGGACGAGGACATCACCGACGAGGACATCACTGAGCAGGACATCACCGAGGCGGACCGGACCGGCGAGAGGGCCGATCCGGCTCGGACGACCTCCGAGGACGCACCCCGAGACGCGTAACCCCCACGCGTGCACCCGTTCCGGCCGTGTACGCAGGCACAGGGCCGGAACGGGCTCGTTCGCCTCTTCTGCTGGGCCGTCCCCGGCTGTCGCACCGAGCTGGCAGGATGGAGGAACGGTGAAAACGGTGCGGCGGGCCTCGGTGACGGCCCGGACCGGCGAGTGACCGGCCAGCAGAGCCGGGCGGACGCGGTGGGAGCGGGAGCGGCTGATGGCCAGGGGCAGCAATGTCGTGCTGAGGGATGTCCTCGACATCAAGGAGGATGCCCACGCCGGTGACTTCAAGGTCGCCCTGACCGACGGCTTCGGCGATGCCCAGGCCGGATCGGTGGCCGACTATGTGGTCACCGAGCAGCTGGCGAAGGAGTTCGACAAGGCGCTGCGGCTGGTGCGGGGCGCGGTGCGGAAGAACTCGTCGTACGCCGCCTATCTGCACGGCTCCTTCGGCGCCGGTAAGAGCCACTTCCTGACCGTGCTGCACGCCGTGCTCAACGGCGACCCGGCGGCCAGGGCCAAGCCCCGGCTGCGCGAGGTGGTCGGGGAGCACAACGACTGGCTGCCCGGCAAGAAGTTCCTGATGGTGCCCTACCACCTGATCGGCGCCGCCAACCTGGACTCCGCGCTGCTCGACGGTTACGTCAGGACCGTGCGTGCCGAGCATCCGGACGCGCCGACCCCGGCGGTCTACAAGTCGGACGCGCTGCTGGCCGACGCCCGGGCGATGCGGGAGTCGCTCGGCGACGAGGCGTTCGCGCGGCTGCTGCCCACCACCGGTACCGCCGCGCCTGCCGCGCCCCGTACGCCCGTCGCCGACGACGGCCTGGCCCCCATCGGTGACGGCCTGACCCCCATCGGCTCCGCTCCCGCCGACGGCGGCCTGGCTCCCATCGGTTCCGCCACCGCCACCCCGTGGACCGGTGCGGAGCTCGACGCCGCCTTTGCCGCACACGCCGACGACGAGGGCCGCAAGCGCCTCGTCTCCGCCCTCCTCAGCGGCCCCATGAAGTCGTACGCCACCGGCAAGGCCGACGATGTGCGTGCGTTCGTATCGCTGGACGACGGGCTCAGCGAGATCAGCAAGCACGCCCGGGCGCTCGACTACGACGGCGTCGTGCTCTTCCTCGACGAGCTGATCCTCTGGCTCCAGGCCCGGATGCGGGACCGCACCTGGGTCAACGAGGAGATCCAGAAGCTCGTCAAGCTCATCGAGTCGGGCAACGCCGCCCGGCCGGTGCCGATCGTCTCCTTCATCTCCCGGCAGCGCGACCTGTCCCAGCTCGTCGGCAAGGACATCCTCGGCTCCGACGTACAGAACATGGAGCAGGCGCTCCAGTACCTCCAGGAGCGCTTCGAGGTCATCAACCTGGAGGACCGCAACCTCCCGGAGATCATCAAAGAGCGGGTGCTGAAGGCGAAGCCCGGCCAGGAAGAGGTCCTGGAAGGCGCCTTCGCGGGCATCGACCGGTCGAACCAGCAGGTCAAGGACATCCTGCTGGACGACCAGGGCGCCACCAGTGCGAACTGGGACGACTTCCGTGCCGTCTACCCGCTCTCCCCGGCCCTGCTGAACGTGCTCGTCGCGCTGTCCGGCGCACTCCAGCGTGAACGCAGCGGGCTGAAGCTGGTCCAGCAGCTGCTGGAGAAGAACGCCGACGCCCCGCTCGGGCAGCTCATCCCGCTCGGCGACCTGTGGGACATCCTCGTCGACGGCACCGGGGCGGCCTTCACCGAGCAGCTCAAGCGCGAGTCCGACGCCGCCGAGAAGTTCCACGTCAAGGCCCGGGCACACCTGCTGGCGCAGTACGGCCGGGCGGACCACCCCGACTTCCTCGCCGACGACCGGTTCGTCAAGACGCTGCTGCTCGCCGCGCTCGCCCCCGACGTCCCCGCGCTGCGCAGGCTCACCGGCGCGCGGCTGGCCGCCCTCAACCACGGCTCCGTACGGTCGCGGACCGTCCCGCCGGGCGACAAGGTCGCCGACAGGATGCAGGCGCTGCGCGGCACCTTCCACAGTGAGCTGCTCGCCGAGGGCCACACCGATCCGGTGTTCTCGCTGCACCTGTCCGACCTGGACATCGAACCGCTGCTCGACGCCGTCGCCGGTGAGGACAAGGTCGGCGTGCGCCGGGTGTGGGTGCGCGACCGGCTGTGGGAGCTGTTCGGCGTCAAGGACAGTCTGATCGTCGAGAAGGAGATCGTCTGGCGGGGCACCCGGCGCACCGCGGAGTTCGTGTTCGGCAACGTATGCGATCCGCGGGAGGTGGCCGACGAGCACTTCACGCCGTCCGACAGCGCGCACGTCCGCTTCGTCGTCGACTACCCCTGGGACGACAAGGACGGCCGTTATCCCAGTTACGACTACCAGCGGGTGAAGGAGCTGGAGAAGAACGGCCTGTCCGCCGCCACCCTGGTCTGGCTGCCCGACTTCTTCTCCGAGCAGCGCAAGGCCCAGCTCGGCCGGCTGATGCGGATCAACTTCCTGCTGGAGCGCAACCGGCTGGACGAGTACACCCGTACCTACGCGCCCGACGACCGGGTCAAGGCCCGGCGTCAGCTCGAAATCGGCCGGGACACCCTGACCCACACGCTCGTCGCCTCGCTCGGCGAGGTGTACGGCATCTCCGCGCCCAAGGAGGGCACCAAGGCCGCCGAGGTGGTCGAGGGCCGTCATGTCCTGTCGCTCCTGCCGCAGTTCCCGCGCCCCGAGCTGGAGGGCGGCAAGCAGTTCGCGGACAACGTGGCTCACCTCGCCGACGGAATGTTCGGCGCGCTCCACCCCAAGCACCCGGACTTCGGCACCGACCGCCACGGCCAGCGCAAGGCCGTCACCCCGGCCGAGCTGCGCACCGCCCTGGAGTGGATCACCCGCGCCATGGACGACGGGGGACGCGTAGAGGTCGACCGCAACCAGGTGGCGACCGTCAAACGCATCGTCGAACCGCTGGAACTCGGCACGGTCCACGACGGCCCGCTCGTCCTGCGCGCCGACTGGCGTGCCCGCATCAACCAGGCCGCCGCCCAGAACCAGGAGCGGGACGACCTCTCCGTCGAGGACATCCGCCGCTGGATCACCGAGGAACCCCTCGGCTACTCCGGACTCGACAAGCAGACCACCAACCTGCTGATCGCCGCCTACGCGCTGCTGGACGACCGCGCCTGGGTGCTCCACTCCGGCTCCGAGAGCGTGGCCCCCGACTTCATGTCGATCGGGCCCGGCTGGAGGCTGCGCGCCCAGCCGCTGCCCGACAACGAGGAGTACGAGAAGGCCAGGGACCGTGCCGGGCACCTCTTCGGTGTGTCCGCCAAGCCCCAGCCGTACGCGCGCAACGTCAACCAGCTGGCCGCCGATGTGCGCGCCAAGGCGGAGAAGTTCGAGAAGGACGTGGCGGGTGTGCGCGCCGCACTGGACCGGCACGCGGAGCTGGTCGGCCTCGGCGCCGGTACCGCGGTGCCGCGTACCGCGATGCTGCGGGACGCCGCGGGCGTGCTGGCCCGGCTCGGGCGGCACGGCAGCGACGCGACCGCCCTGGTCAAGGAACTCGCCGCGGTCACCCACCAGACCCCCGCCCGGGAACTGGCCCACACCATGGAAAGCGCCGAGGGCGTGCTCGCCGCCCTGGACGCCACCGACTGGCCCGTGCTGAAGCGCGTCCAGAGCCTCCGTGACCGGGACGACAGCGTGGGCGACCGGGCCGGGCGGCTCTTCGACCACATCGCCGAGACCGTCCACGCATCGGAGTTCGAGCGGCCGCTGGCGCCCGTGCTCCGCGAGGTGCGGTCGACGGCGATGGGTATCTTCGACGCCGCGCTCCAGCTGGAACGGACGGCGCCGCTGCCGCCGGCCCCCGCGCCGGGACCCGGAACCGTCTCCCTCACCGAACACGGCAGTCCGGCGGTGTCCTCGCGCCAGGAACCGTCGGCCGGTCCGTCGGCGGGCCCCGCGGAGACCGGGTTCCTGTGGCCCGCACCCGGGCCCACGACCGGGTCCGCGGCCGAAGAGGCCACCGCGGCCGTGCCCGGCCCCCGTGCCGCCCGGCGGGTCGTCCAGGCCGGAGCGAGCGGCCTGGAGACGCTGCTCGCCGGTGAACTGGCCGCCGTACGGCAGGAGATCGAGGACTTCCGCGCCGGGAACCCCGACACACCGGTGGAGATCATCTGGCGGGCGGTCGACGCCGGTGGGCAGACGGGCGGTGCGACGGTACCCGGCCCCTCGGGCGGTCCCGGTTCCGCCGGCGGTTCGGGTTCTGCCGGCGGTTCCGGCGGCCTCGGAGCCGGGACGGACGGGCACCGCTGATGGGCACTCGCCCCGCCGTGGGCCGACGCGCCATCGAAGTCCTGCTGCAAGCGGAACTCCCGGACGCCGGAGGCCGGCGGCTCGTCCTCGTCGACGCCACCTACGAAGGCCCGGGGCAGGGCGCCGAGTTCACCCTGCGCGTCGCGGACACGAGCCGCCGGGTCCGTATCACCGACCAGGACTCCCCGCTCGGCATCGCCGACGCCTGGCAGCGCCACAGCACCGAGGACGACCCGGACGGCGACAGCGTCCTCGTCGTCACCGGAGCGGTCCCCGCCGACCAACTGGGGTGGGACCTGCGGGCCCACGCCGTCCGCCACCGCCCGCTGGCCGTCGACCGCGCCGAGATCGTCAAGCAGCTCTTCGGCGCCACCGACGTCGACCCCCGGATGGCCGGTGAACGCTGGCTCCTGGACGCACTGCTGGAAGCCGAACCGGCCGACGGCTGGCCCCGTGCCGGAGCCGTCCTCACCCGCGACCGGGCCGTACGCACCCTCCTTGCCGCACGGCTCGCACTCGGTGACACCACCACCGACACCCTCGACCTCGACGCCGACACGCTGTTCGCCTGGACGCGTACACCCACCGGCCCCGCACGCTACGCCGCGCTGCCCGTCGCCGAACGCGACGGGCTCAGCGACTGGCTCCTGCGGACCGTCGGACCGGCCGCCCCCACCCTCCTGGCCCTCGCCGCCGACGGGCGCGGCGCGGACGCTCTGCCGCTCGGCGCACTCGCCTCCGCCGCACTGGCCTCCGCCACGCCGGAATCCACCGGATTCGCGCTCGGTACCCTCTTCGGCCCCGCGCTCGCCTCCTTCGACGCGCTGCGGCCCTTCGCGGACGCCGTCACCGGAGTCCTCACCCGCTGGATCGCCGAGGCCGAAGGCCACGGACCGCAGCGGGCCGACGCCCGCGACCGGGTACTCGACATCCTCGACCGTGCCGACCGGCTCGCCGACGACGCCCGGCTCGGCCCCCTGACCGGAACCGACCGGCTGCTGCCCTCCGGCTACCGGACCCGGCTGCGTCATCTCGCCGGTACCCTGCACGGCCTGGCGAGCGACGCCCAGGCCGCACTGCGCGACCTCACCGGGCACCACCTCGCCGCCCTGTACGCCGACTCCACCGAGAATGCCCGCACGGCGGTGCACTTGGTCCGCTGGCTGCAGGAACCCCTGCAGCCCGTGGAGTCGGTGGCCCACGGCGTCCACAGCCATCTGACGTCCTCCGGCTGGGCCGACCTGGCCGTCGGGGTCCTCGCCGAGGGCGACACCTCCCGGGACCCGGCCGTCGCGGACGCCTACCAGCGGCTGATAGGAGCGGTACGGGCACGAAGGGCCACCCTCGACGAGCAGTTCGCCCAGCGGCTCGCCCTCTGGAGCGAAGGCGCCTGCCGTCAGGCACCCGGAGGCGCACTGCTCATCGAGGACGTGCTGACCGAGGCGGCCGTACCGCTCAGCAGGACGCTCGAACGCGACGGCGACGGGGCAGCCGGCCGCGAGCCCGGCAGGCCGCTGATCCTCGTGCTCGACGGCATGAGCGCCGACGTCGCCGTACAGCTCGCCGGCGCGCTCGACCGGCGGGCATGGACCGAAGTGGTCCCCAAGCCGCGCCCCGGCGAGGACGCCGCCCGCCGGGCCGCCGTGTCGATGCTGCCGTCCGTGACGACCCTCAGCAGGGCCTCCCTGCTGTGCGGACAGCCCGCCGAGGGCGGACAGAGCACCGAACGCGCCGGGTTCACCGCGTTCTGGAAGAAGCGCCACCGCGCCGCCCAGCTCTTCCACAAGGGCGGTTACGAAGGACCGCCCGGTCACCGGCTGGCCCCCGAGGTACTTCAGGCCCTGGCCTCCGACGACATCGTCGGAGTCGTCCTCAACACCGTCGACGACGCGCTCGCCGACGGACGCGAAGGCGCCCGGGGCCGGTGGGTGCCCGAGGACATCGGCAAACTGCCCGACCTGCTGAAAGAGGCACGCAACTACGGCCGTCCGGTCGTTCTCGTCTCCGACCACGGCCACATCATCGACCGCACCCCGCGTGACCACGGGCAGCAGCCCCTGGGGGGCAAGGCCGAAGGAGCCCGGTGGCGCACCGGGACCCCGGCGGACGGCGAGATCGAGGTATCCGGTCCCCGGGTGCGCGGCCGGATCACCCTGGCCTGGCGCGAGGACCTGCGCTACACCGCCCGGCAGGCCGGCTACCACGGTGGCGCCTCCCTCGCAGAGGTCACCGTCCCCGTCATCACCCTGGTGCCGTCCGCGGACCTGGTCCCCGAGGGATGGACACTGCTGCCGACCGAGCGCATCGCCCCGGGCTGGTGGCGCGACGACGAGAAGAGCCCCGCCTCCGGGGCCGAGCCGTCCGGGGACGTGGCTGCGACCGCGCCCGGCAAGAGGCCGGACGTCCAGCACCAGGAAACCGGTGACCCCACCACCGGTCAGGACAGCCCCGGCGCCCGTACCGTACGGTCCGCGTCCTACAAGGCACAGCGCGAATTCGTCCGTGGCGCACCCGCCGACAAGGCCGTCGCCGCCGTGCTCGACGCGCTCCTTGCGGCGGGGGGAAAACTGTCGCCCGGAGCGGTGACCGCCGCCGCCCAGGCCGCCACGGGGCGCTCGCAGCGCAATCCGGAACGCTTCGCCACCGTCCTGGAACGCCTCCTCAACATCGACGGCTACTCCGTGCTCCAGCTCATCGAGTCCGGACGCACCGTCCAGCTCGACAGGGCACTGCTGGAGCAACAGTTCCTCGGAGAGACGGCATGAACACACCGGCATCCGACGTCAGCGCCGTGCGGCGGCGCGACGTGGTCGACGCGTTGCGGCGCGGCACCGTGCCGCAGGCCGGCCTCGGGCTTTTCGCCGTCGGCCTGGAACGCTTCGAAGCGGCCCTCGACGACGACCTGGCCACCGCAGCCCGTGGGGGCTGCGCGTTCCACGCCCTGCGGGGCGAGTACGGCTCGGGCAAGACCTTCTTCGCCCGCTGGCTCGCCGAACGCGCCAAGCGGCGAGGACTCGCGGTGAGCGAGGTGCAGATCTCCGAGACCGAGACGCCGCTGCACCGCCTGGAGACCGTCTACCGCCGACTCGTCGAACGTCTCACCACGGCCACCCACCAGCCCTCCGCCCTCCGGGCGGTCGTCGACTCCTGGTTCTACGCCCTGGAGGAGGAGGTCCTCGCCGCCGGTGAGGTCGCCGACGACGACGAGGAGGCGCTGGCGCAGGCCGTCGACGAACTGCTGGAACGCCGGCTCGCCGACGTCGCCCGCACCACCCCGGCCTTCTCCGCCGCCCTGCGCGGCTACCGCCGTGCGGTGGCCGCCGGTGACGGCGCGCACGCCGAAGCGCTGATCGCCTGGCTCGGCGGCCAGAAATCGGTGGCCGCCGCCGCCAAGCGTGCCGCGGGCATCCGCGGCGACCTCGACCACTTCGGCGCCCTCGGCTTCCTCCAAGGACTGCTGACCGTCCTGCGGGACTGCGGACACCCCGGACTGCTCCTGGTCCTCGACGAGGTGGAGACCCTGCAACGCGTGCGCGGCGACGTACGCGAGAAGTCCCTCAACGCGCTGCGCCAGCTCCTCGACGAGATCGACGCCGGACGCTTCCCCGGCCTCTTCCTCGTCATCACCGGCACCCCCGCCTTCTACGACGGACAGCAGGGCGTCCAGCGCCTTGCGCCCCTCGCCCAGCGGCTGGCCACCGACTTCACCACCGACCCCCGCTTCGACTCCCCCCGCGCCGTCCAACTGCGGCTGGCCGGATTCGACCTGGACTCGCTCGGCGAACTCGGGCGCAAGGTGCGGGACCTGTACACGGGAGCGGCCCGCCACCCGCAGCGGATTGCCGACCGGGTGGACGACGCCTACCTCGACGAACTGGCCCGTGCTGTCACCGGGTCCCTCGGCGGCAAGGTCGGCATCGCCCCGCGCCTGTACCTGCGCAAGCTCGTCGCCGACATCCTCGACAGGGTCGACGAGTTCCCCGACTTCGACCCCCGTGCGCACTACGCGCTCACCCTCAACAGCGCCGAACTCAACGAGACGGAACGCAGCGCGGCCACCGGCGCCGGGGACATTCAGCTGGACCTGGGCCCCGAGCTGGACCTGGGCCCCGAGCCGGACCTGGGCCTCGCGCCGGACCGGTCATGAAGGAACCGGACCTGTCATGAAGGAAGAGGCCGACGTCTTCGACCTCCTGGACCCCGTCCTCGGGCACCACATCGTCAACGCCCTCGGCTGGCGCTCCCTGCGCCCTCTGCAGGAAGAGGCGGTCGAGCCGCTCCTGGGCGGCGAGGACGCCGTACTCCTCGCGCCCACCGCTGGAGGAAAGACCGAAGCGGCGGCCTTTCCCCTGCTGACGCGCATGAACCGGCAGGGCTGGAAGGGCACCAGCGTGCTGTACGTGTGCCCGCTCAAGGCCCTGCTCAACAACCTTCACCCACGGCTGCGGACCTACACCGGGTGGATGGGCCGCACGGCCGAGCTGTGGCACGGCGACATCACCACGAGCCGACGGCGCCGCATCCTTGCCCAGCGCCCCGACATCCTCCTCACCACACCCGAGTCCCTGGAATCCATGCTGGTCAGCGCACACGTCGACCACCGCTCCTTCTTCTCGGGACTCCACACGGTCGTGATCGACGAGGTGCACGCGTTCGCGGGCGACGACCGGGGCTGGCACCTGCTCGCCGTACTGGAACGCCTGAGCCGTATCGTCGGCCGCCCGCTCCAGCGGGTCGGCCTCTCCGCCACCATCGGCAACCCCGGTGAGCTGCTGACCTGGCTTCAGGGCTCAGGACACGGGCGCCGGCCCGCGCGGGTTGTCGCGCCTCACCTCGCGCAGGAGAGCCGAGCAGAGGTGGACACGGAGGGACAGGCCGCCGCGACGCCGCCGCCCGGGGATGTGGAACTCGACTACGTCGGTTCCGTCGCGAACGCCGCCACCGTCATCGCGGCCCTGCACCGAGGTGAGAAGCGTCTGGTCTTCTGCGAGACCCGCCGCACCGTTGAGGAACTGGGCGAGCAACTGCGCCTGAAGGGCGTCACGACCTTCCTGTCCCACGCCTCGCTGTCCGTCGATGAACGACGGCGCGCCGAAGAAGCCTTCGCCGAAGCACGCGACTGCGTGATCGTCTCCACCAGCACTCTGGAACTCGGCATCGACGTCGGCGACCTGGACCGCGTCATCCAGCTCGACGCTCCGGCCACAGTCGCTTCGTTCCTCCAGCGCATCGGCCGCACCGGACGCCGCTCCGGCACCACACGCAACTGCCTCTTCCTCGCGCTCACCCCCGAAGGGCTGCTCTCGGCCGCTGCGCTTCTGCTGCAGTGGTCCCGTGGCTGGGTTGAACCCGTCGTCGCGCCGCCCGAGCCCCGCCACCTGGTGGCCCAGCAGCTGCTGGCCCTGTGCCTGCAGGAGCACCGGGTCGGGGAGAACCTGTGGCGGGAGTGGTGGGGCGGCATGGGCCCCTTCGGGCCGGGCGCGCTGCCCGTCGTCCGCCACCTGGTCGAGGAGGGGTATCTGGACCAGGACGGTGGACTGCTGTTCATCGGCCCGGAGGCCGAACGACGCTACGGTCACCGCCACTTCATGAAACTGACGGCGATGTTCACCTCCCCGCCGGAGTTCACCGTACTCAACGGCCGTACCGAGATCGGCCGCACCGACCCCGACTTGCTCACCGAGGAGATCGACGGCCCGCGCAAGCTGCTTCTCGCGGGTCGCAACTGGCTGGTGACCTACATCGACTGGACGCGCAAGCGCTGTTTCGTGGAGCCGGCCGACGAAGGAGGTCGCGCCCGCTGGAGCGGCTTCGGCGCGGATCGTATCCGCTCCTTCGCCCTGACCCGCGCCGCCCGGGACGTACTCCTCGGCCAGGACCCACCGGTCCGCCTGACCGCACGCGCAACGGCCAAACTTGCCGAAGCACGTGACGTCCACCTGCACGCAGTCCACCCCGGTGGAACCGTGGTCACCCGACACGCCGACGGCGACGTCCGCTGGTGGACATGGGCGGGCCACCGTGCCAACGCCACTCTGGCAGCGTCGCTGGCCTCGGTGGCGGTCCCGCATCGGCGCGTCAGCGACCAGTGGATCCGGCTCCGCGACGACCTCACGCATCAGGTCTGGCAGATCGCCCGCGCGGACACCGGGGCGGGCCTGTGCCTGCCCGAGGTCGACAGCCGGGCGGTTCGTGGCCTCAAGTTCGGAGAAGCCCTCCCGCTCCGCCTGGCCGAGGCCACCCTTGCTGCGCGCATGACGGATGAGGAGAGTGCCGGCATGGTCCTCACCGAACCGGCGCGCTTCATCACGCTCGGCAACACGTAGCGCCGCCGTTCCCGCTGCAACGGCACAACCCGGCGCCGCTGCAGGAACCTTGTCATGGCGGGCGGGTGAGTGAGCGGCGACTGCGGATGACGAAGGAACAGGTCGCTTCGTTTACCGAGGAGTACCAGACGCTGCTGCACACATACGCAAGTGAGCCCGGCGAACACCCGCCGGACGCACGCCGGATGGCCGTACGCCTGGTGATGCTGCCCGACGACGGCCGCAGGGTCGAACCACCGGTCGATGACGTGTGAGCGGGCGCGGCACGCCCGTTCGCGGTTCTCCCGGCGCCCGGGGCGGGGCGGTGACGGCGGGGCCGACTACGCTGGCGTTGCCCGCCCGTTCAGTGGGTCCTGCCGGGGGTGTTCCCATGTCGGGCCGAGCTCTCAGCTGCTCGTGATTTCCCCGTACGGAGGAGCGTCCTGTGACGGCCGGAATGCCCAAACCCCAGATCGACACCAGCAAGCCCCATCCCGCGCGTGTCTACGACTGGCTGCTGGGCGGCAAGGACAACTATCCGGTCGACCAGCAGGTGGGGGAGACGCTGCCCGAGGAGGCGCGGGGCAACGCGGCGCGGAACCGGGCCTTCATGCACCGGGCCTCCGCGTGGCTGGCGCTGGGCGGGATCTCGCAGTTCCTCGACATCGGCACGGGCATCCCCACGGCGCCCAATCTGCACCAGGTCGTCCAGGCCATCACACCGAATGCCCGGATCGTCTACGCGGACAACGACCCGATCGTCCTGCGTCACGCGGAAGCGTTGCTGATCAGCAGCCCGGAGGGTGTCACCGACTACATCCACGCGGATGTACGGCAGCCGAAGGCGATCCTCGAACACGCCCGTGAGCTGCTGGACTTCAGCAGGCCCATCGCGCTGTCCCTGATCGCGCTGATGCACTTCCTGCCCGACGACCAGGACCCGTACGGCATCACCCGCACCCTGGTCGAGGCCCTGCCGGCGGGCAGCTTCCTGGTGCTCTCGCACGGCACGGCCGACCAGCATCCCGAACTTCGGCAGGAGACCGAGAGCGCGTACAAGAAGGGGGCGATCCCGCTGAGGATGCGTACGCGGAGCGAGGTCGAGCCCTTCTTCGACGGCCTGGACCTCGTCGAGCCCGGGCTGGTGTTCGCCACGGAGTGGTACCAGGGGGAGCCTGCGCCGGTGCGGGAACGCAGTGGCTTCTACGTGGGTGTCGGGCGGGTGCGCTGAGCCGGGGGGAGTGACGTCCGGGACCGATGAGCCGGGGCCAAAGCGGCAGTTTTCACCGGCACGGTCACCGTCCTGCCACTCAGCTGGAAACGGCCGGACCGACGCCGCCCGCGATGATGCGGGAGTTCTGGCGGTACGCGGCCGAGGCCTGCGGCCCGCCCGCGGTCGCGACCCGCGGGCTACCGCAGCGGCTTCGCGAAGCAGATGCTGTTCTCGTACGTGCGGTAGTGACCGAACTTCTCGCACGGGGTGTAACCGCTGGACGTGTACAGCGCGATCGCTTCGGGCTGCTTGTCCCCGGTCTCCAGCACCATCCGGCTACGGCCAGCCGCCCGCGCGTCGGCCTCCAGGGCGGCCAGGATGCGGCGCGCCAGCCCGTTGCCGCGGCCCTCGGGTACCACGAACATCCGCTTGATCTCGGCGTCGCCGTCGGAGTAGCCCTCGTCGTTCCGGTCCTGGGAGCGCCAGCCGCCGGTGGCGACCGGGCGGCCCGGCGCATCGTAGGCGAGGAGGTACAGACCGTTCGGCGGCTCGAACATTGATGCGTCGAGCGGTGTGACATCGCCCTCGTCGCCGTATCGCTCGGCGTATTCGAGCTGCACCTGGTCGTTGAGTTTGACGGCATCGGCGTGATCGAAGGGCCGAAAGTGGATATTCATGCGAGTTATGGTACAGGTATGCACCCGTGGGGTGTCGGTATCGTGCCGTAATGCTCACTGTGACCAGCGTCAATGTAAATGGGCTCCGCGCCGCCGCCAAGAAGGGCTTCGTCGAGTGGCTGGCCCGGACCGAAGCCGATGTGATCTGCCTGCAGGAGGTGCGGGCCGAGCCGCAGCAGCTGCCCGACGAGGTGCGCGAACCCGAGGGCTGGCACACCGTGCACGCACCGGCCGCCGCCAAGGGGCGGGCCGGTGTCTCCCTCTATACGCGGCGGGCGCCCGAGCGCGTGCAGATAGGGTTCGGCGGCTTCGGGGACGCCGGGAGCGAGGAGTTCGACGCGAGTGGCCGCTACATCGAGGTCGACCTGCCCGGTGTCACGGTCGCGAGCCTGTATCTGCCCTCCGGCGAGGTCGGCACGGAGAAGCAGGACGAGAAGGAACGGTTCATGGCCGCGTTCCTCCCGTATCTGAAGGGCCTCAAGAAGCGGGCGGCGGCCGACGGCCGTGAGGTCGTGGTGTGCGGCGACTGGAACATCGCCCACCAGGAGGCCGATCTGAAGAACTGGAAGGGCAACAAGAAGAACTCCGGCTTCCTCCCCGAGGAGCGGGAGTGGCTGACCCGGGTCTTCGACGAGGCCGAGTACGTCGACGTCGTACGGGCGCTGCACCCGCAGGAGGAGGGGCCGTACTCGTGGTGGTCCTACCGCGGGCGGGCCTTCGACAACGACACGGGCTGGCGCATCGACCTCATCGTCAGTTCCCCTCGCATGGCGGAGCGTGCGGTGAAGGCGTACGTGGAGAGGGCCGCGAGCCATGCGGAACGGTGGAGTGATCACGCGCCCGTGACTGCCGTTTTCGACCTGTAGGGAGCGGCAGCGGAAAGCCCCGTCCGGCCGTGTTGCTCGCCGTCGCCGGACGGGGCCGTAATAGGGGGTGCTACACGCGCTGCACACTGTCCGGCGGGACCAGCCATTCACGGCCCCCACCCTCGGGCCACAGGAACGCCGCAGGGCTCTTCCGGCGCGCGCCCGGCAGATCGGCGGGGTCCTCGTAGTCCCGGATCACGGCACGCAGGATGCCGATCCTCCCGGCGTCGTCCTTGACCGGCTTGCCGATGTCCGCCCGGGTGACCATCAGTGCCCCTCGGGGTGGCGCCGCATGTAGACGTTGCAGTCGGTCACGGTCGTCCAGTCACCCACGACGCGAGCGCGGTCCCGCACTGCGGCCAACTCGACACAACCAGCGCATTCTTCGACCGGGGCCGGTTCCGGGTCCAGTCGCAGCGGCAGTTCAACCGGTGGGGTGCTGTATCGCGTGGGTTCGGTCATGGCGGGAGCGTGACCCACCCTCGCGGACGTATCTCGCCCCACATGGCGGACAGTTGAGACGTTCGGCGCTAGGGTCGAAGAAAGCCTAAAAGGGCACGGTGAGGGGGGTTGACTTGAACGCCGCTCTTCAGTCCGCCATGGAAGGCGCAGGCTTGTCCACGCGCCAGCTAGCGTACCGGGTGGGGGTATCCGCAAAGCAGGTGGAACGATGGTTGAGCAATGCTGATCTGACACCACACGCAAGGAACCGAGCGGACGCCTGTCGGGCGCTGGGAGTGGACGAAGAGATGTTGTGGCCGAAGGCGGTACAGGAACGCGTGAAGATCGGCACTGATCGAGAGCTGGTCCACAGCTACCCGTACCGGTCCGCGTGCCCGTCAACGATCTGGACGGAACTCGTCGAGTCAGCGCGCACGGAACTCTTCCTCGCCGGCTACACGAACTACTTCTTCTGGACCCAGGTGCCCCACTTCGCGGACACGATCCGACGCAAGGCCGAGGCGGGGTGCCGGGTGCGGTTCCTCGTGGGCGACCCGGACGGTGAGGTGACCCGTCAGCGGGAGACGATCGAGGACGTGGCCCTGTCCGTCTCCACGCGCATCAGGATCACGCTGGAGCACCTGGACCGTCTCGGGCCGCTCGAAGGCGTGGAGGTGCGCGTCTCCGCCCCGCTGGACGCCATCAACCATGTGAGCCTGTCCGTGTTCCGCTTCGATGGCGAAGCCCTGGTGACACCACATCTCGCCCGACTCGTCGGCCACGACTCACCCCTCCTGCACCTGCGCCGCCACGGCGGCGGGGGCATGTTCGACCGATTCGCGGAGCACGGCGAGGAACTGTGGGAGCGGGCTGTGTCTCGGGGCCCGGAAACCCGTACGTAAACCCGCCTGCCGCCACGTTCCGCCCCCCGCCCGGGGCACTCCGGGGGCACTCCCCCCTTCACAGGGCCGTTCTCCGACGCTGCCCGTCACTTTTCCGCTGATCAGACGGCGAAAAGCGCCCCAAAAAACGGGGTGAAGAAGTTCCTGCGCTCCTTCTCAAGGCCAAACTTGTGCTCGCGGCGAAGCGCTGCGGCAGCATTGCGCAAGCCAGCCCATCGGTCTATCCATGTACCACTCCCCGTGACGCCGGCCTGGAGGAAGACCCAGTTGACGTAGCCTTCGGCAGCCCCCTGCGCCAAGATCACTGTGGCGATCACGGCGCCCCGTTCACGCTGCCTCCGCTCCATGTCGGAGTCGCCGACCACCCGCTTCTGCGCCGCCTCCTCGGCAAAGCGTTGCGCAGCGAGGGCACGCGCCTTAGCTTGCCGAAAGAGAACGTGACTTCCGTTGTACCCGTGCGTCGTCACGTGGGCCATCATGGCGACGCCTCGTTCTGAATGACACCCCCAAGCGCCACACGGACTTCGGGGCCGTACTGGTCGTAGCGGCTGGACAAGCCGAAAGACCGCCCACCTCATCGGGCGGACGGCCTATTGGGGCTGGTCGGACTACTCGTTGTCGCTCAGCGCCCGATACAGCGTCGCGCGGGACACCCCGAGGGCCTTTGCGATGACCGTGACGCTCTCGCCCTTGGCCTTCCGAGCCTTGGCCGCAGCGAGCTTGTCCGCGTCCATCACGGCCGGACGGCCACCCATGCGCCCCTGAGCCCTAGCAGCGTCGAGACCGGCGCGCGTACGATCCTTGATCAAGCTGCGCTCGAACTCCGCCATGGCGCCCACCACCTGGAGCATGAGCCGACCGTCCGGGGTGTTCGGGTCGATGCTCGCCAGCGCGCCCGTCAGCACCTTGAAGCCGATCCCACGGGCAGCGAGGGAGTCCACCAGGGTCACCAGGTCGATCAGCGAGCGGGCGAACCGGTCCAGCTTCCACACGCACAGGGTGTCCCCTGGGCGGGCGTAGTCGAGAGCGGCCGTCAGTTCCGGGCGGTCGGTGTTCTTGCCGCTCGCCTTGTCCGCGAAGATCCGGGCGCAGCCCGCCTCAGTCAGCGCGTCGTGCTGCAACCGCGCTTCCTGGTCGTCGGTGGAGACTCGCACATAGCCGATCAGGTGTCCCGTGTTCTTCACCATGCACCAATCGTCTCAGAACTCGTCTCAAAACATCAAGAGTTCCCGAGGGGTTCCGAGACGGGTTTTGGGACACGGGTTCGGGCACCCTCGGACCCTGTCGCAGGCGTCTCATAAACCATCGTTTGATGGACGTCCGTCGACCGTCACGCACAGCAACTCCCCGCGCAAACAGTCCGATCAGCCACGCGAGAGTTTTCCCTCCCGGCCGCTCTGACCGGAAGCGAGGAGGGGGCACCTCCCTGGGGCCCACGTGCGGCAGCGCGACAGCGAAGCGGGCGCCCACGATGACGTGATGACGGATGAGGCCCTTGTTCTGTTTTTCTCTTATTTTTCTACGTGCAATCAAAAAAGTAGGGAGAACCGTCACTTCGTCATTGCTCTGCCGCTGAGAGAGCACGGCGACTCTCGGCGGGGTGATCACGACCCGCCGCCAGGAGGGTTCCCGGTAGCGGGCCGTGAACGGCGCTCAGGCCGGCTCAGGCGCCGTATCCCCCTGCCGCTGAACCTTCGCGCCCCGCAAGTCGATCGACAGCCGTTCCAGCGCGCGGCGCTTCATGTCCGCCGGGCGTCCCCCTCGCTGGCCCTTCGCGCACTCCAGGCGGGTTCCGGTGTCGAGCAACATGAAGCGCCGTTCCCGGGCGTCGCCGGTCCTCCAGTAATCGGCGTAGGTCTTCCCTGTGGGCACCAGCTCCGTGCGTTCTTTCTGTACCGGAATCGCTTCCAGGACCTCGGCGCGGCCCTCCAGGGCGTCCACCTGCTCCTGCCAGATGGCGAGGCCGACACGTGATCGCCGTGATTCGCGAACGGCGTACAGCTCGCGGATTTCGGTGGTGATCTCCTCCAGTTCGGGGCGGGGGTCGTAGCCGGGGTAGGTCACCCGTTCCAGCACAGGGAAGCCTCCCCACTCCTTCAGGAACTCCCGTTCCGCGTACTCCTCCACCCAGTCGGTCTTGATGGCTGCGGAAGCCTCGCAGGGAAGTCCCTTGGTGCGGGCCCGGCAGACGTAGACCGAGTAGGTGTGTGCGGGGACCCGGTACATGCGGCCCTTGCACGAGGCGCAGTGCAGGACGCCGAGCAGGAGCGCGCCGGTGTCCTTTCGGGTCCCGGCGGCCCCCTTGGGCCGTTCACCAAGCGCGGTCTTGATCTCCTCGAACCGGTCTCGCGTAAGGATCGGGTCGGAGGTGATGCTCACCGGCAGGCCGTTGCGGTCCCGGACGACAGAACCCGCGTACGTCTGGTGGCCGAGGAGTGACGGGGACAGCAGTACGCGTTTGACGGTCTGGCCGACCCACTTGCGCCCCTTCGGGTTTCGCCCTTGCCGAACGTCGTTCCAGTCGCGAGGCGTCAAGATGTCTTCGCTGTTCAGATGGAACGCGATGGCGTTCGGAGCGCTGCCGTCCAGCAGCATCCGGATCATCGTTTCGATGGCTTCCACGCGCTGCGAGTCCTGGGCCAGGGTCCAGCCTTCGCCGGCTGGACGCTGCACGGGTGCGTATCCGTACGGCGGGAGACCTCCGGAGTACCGCCCCATCGCCCGCAGCGCCGCATTGGCGCTCGTGACGCGCTCCTTGATGGCCTGGCTTTCCATCTGCGCGGCGAAGGCCAGCAGCATGGTGATCAATTCGGACATGATCGAGGTCATGTCCAGTTCGAGGGAGCTGCCTCCCGGGCCCTCCGCGAAGACCAGACGCTTGCCGTGGCGCTTTGCCCAGCGCGTCATCTCGGCCATGTCGCCCATGGAGCGGACGGCGCGGTCGAGCCGCCACCAGATGATCACGTCGAAGTCGTCGGGCCTGGCCAGCCAGTCGCCCAGTTCCGGCCGTTCGAACGGAGTCGTCCTGGTGGCGGAGACGTCCAGGTCCTCCGCGTAGCCGACGACCTCGGCTCCAAGGCGTCTGGCCTCCGCCTCACCGGCTTCCCGCTGGCGCTTGGGTGATGTCGACTCGTCGGTCCTGACGCTCAGTCGTACCGCGATGAGTGCCCGCAGCCGTGGGCGGTCGTTGTTCGTATTGGTCATGCGAATCCCCCTCCCAGGCAAACTGTATCTTCATTTCAATGGGATGGCGGATCGACTACCAGGTGGCGACGCCGGGGCTGGCCGGGCGTGCGGTGAAGGGCTGCGTCGAGCGGGCCGCTACGCACGGCGAGCGGTGGAGCGACCATGCTCCGGTGACGGTGGTTTTCGACCTGTAGGGCGGGTGGCGGGCGGGCTGATCGGGGGGCCTTCGCCAGGTGTGTACGGGCGGGCTCATCGGGGGTCTTCGCCAGGTGTGTACGGGCGGGGCCCGAACCCGGCCTGTCAGGGGGCTGGCCTGTGCGGCGGCCGGTCGGTGTTCTCGCGGCGCAGGCGGCGGTCCAGGGCCATGGAGAGCTCGGCGTCCATCACCGCGCGGGCCAGCGGGCGCAGTTGGGGTGGTTCCGCCTCGTCACTGTGGGCTTCGAGGACGCTCACGAAGAGTTCGGCGAGCGCGTCCGCGTGCTCGCGGACCCGGCGGCCGGCCGACAGTACGGTGGCGAGCGGCACCCCTTCCCGCACCAGCTCCGCCGACACCTCCAGGAGGCGTCGGCTGATGTGGACGATCTCGTCGCCGTCGGTGGCCAGATAGCCCAGGTCGAGGGCGGCGGCCAGATTCTCCGGGGTGACCTCGCCCTCGAAGTAGTCCGCGAGCTGTTCCGGAGTGAGGCGGACCGGGGTCTCCTCGGTCGGTTCGCCCAGGCCCAGCACCTCGGCGACGTCGTGGCCGCTCTCGAAGGTGCGGGCGAGATCGGCGATACCGGTGAGGGTGTGGCCGCGCTCCAGCAGGCCCGCGATGGTGCGCAGCCGGGCCAGATGGTGGTCGTCGTACCAGGCGATGCGCCCCTCGCGGCGGGGTGGCGAGATCAGGCCGCGCTCCCGGTAGAAGCGCACGGTCCGCACGGGGATGCCGGCCTCCTCGGCCAGCTCCTCCATCCGGTATTCACGGTGCTCGCGTCCTTCAGCCACCCCCGCACCCTATGTTGTACCGCCGGTAACTTTCCCTTGCCGTACCCCTACCCATCGGTACGGAGCTGTTCTACTCTCCGAACAATGCCAGTGATTGCTGGCAGAGTCGTGTGGCGTATCGCGGGAGGCGGCAGCATGGCCCAGCACGAGCACGTACGAGTGGCGGTGATCGGATCCGGATTCGGCGGCCTCGGGGCCGCGGTCCGGCTGCGCCGGGAAGGCGTCACGGACTTCGTCGTCCTGGAACGGGCCGAATCCGTCGGCGGCACCTGGCGCGACAACAGTTATCCCGGCTGCGCCTGCGACGTACCGTCCCACCTCTACTCGTTCTCGTTCGCACCCAACCCCGGGTGGCCGCGCACCTTCTCCGGCCAGGAACACATCCGCGCCTACCTGGAACATGTCGCGGACACTTTCGGGCTGCGCCCGCACATCAGGCTCAGTCATGAAGTGATGACGATGCGTTGGGAGCGCGACGAGCTCCACTGGGTCATCGAGACCGGGAACGGGGCCACGTTCACCGCCGATGTCGTCGTCTCCGCGACCGGCCCGCTCTCCGACCCGAAGATGCCGGACATACCCGGGCTCGACGGCTTCCCCGGCAAGGTCTTCCACTCGGCCCGCTGGGACCACGACTACGACCTGGCCGGCAAGCGCGTCGCGATGATAGGCACCGGCGCCTCCGCCATCCAGATCGTCCCCTCGATCCAGCCGAAGGCCGCCAGGCTGACGCTCTTCCAGCGCACCCCGCCGTGGGTCATGCCGCGCATGGACCGCAGGATCAGCGGCGCCGAACGCTGGCTGCACCGCACGCTCCCGATCACCGGCACCGCGCGTCGCGGACTGCTCTGGGGCATAAGGGAGTTGCAGGTCGGCGCCTTCACCAAGCACCCGAACGAGCTGGGCCTGGTCGAGAAGATAGCCAAGTCCAACATGGCGCGCGCCATCAAGGACCCGGCGCTGCGGGCCAAGCTGACCCCCTCGTACCGCATCGGCTGCAAGCGCATCCTGCTCTCCAGCGCCTACTACCCGGCGCTCGCCCAGCCCAATGTGGAGGTGGTCGCCTCCGGTCTGGCCGAGGTGCGCGGCTCCACGGCCGTCGCCTTCGACGGTACTCGGACCGAGGTCGACGCGATCATCTTCGGCACCGGCTTCCATGTGACCGACCTGCCGATCGCCGACCGGGTGGTGGGCGCGGAAGGCATCACGCTCGCCGAGTCCTGGAAGGACGGCATGCAGGCGCTGCGCGGTGCGAGCGCGTCCGGCTTTCCCAACTGGATGACGATCATCGGCCCCAACACGGGGCTCGGGAACTCCTCGATGATCCTCATGATCGAGTCCCAGCTGAACTACATGGCCGACTATCTGCGCCAGCTGAACGTTCTGGGCGGCCGGGTCGCACTCGACGCGCGTCCCTCGGCGGTCGGCGCGTGGAACCGTCGCGTCCAGGAGCGGATGAAGCGCACCGTGTGGAACACCGGTGGCTGCAACAGCTGGTACCTGGACGCCGCAACACCACGGTCTGGCCGGGCACCACTACCGAGTTCCGGAAGGTGACGCGGTCGGTCGACCTCGCGGAGTACGAGGTCGTACGGGTGCCGAAGCAGGCCGCCGCCCCCGGGTGGTCCGTCGTCGAGGAGGTCGTCGGATGAGCCGGCTGCTGCGGCGCGACGACGCCCCGCCGGTCCCCGCGCGTGAACTGACCGCGCTCTCCGCCGACGGTGCCCGCATCCATGTCGAGGTGCACGGGCGGGACGGCGCCCCCGCGGTGGTGCTGTCGCACGGCTGGACCTGCAACACCCACTTCTGGGCCGCGCAGATCCGGGACCTTGCGGCGGACCACCGGGTTGTCGTCTACGACCAGCGGGGCCACGGCCGTTCACCCGCGGTGGGCCGCGACAGGTACAGCACAAACGCCCTCGCCGACGACCTCGAAGCGGTGCTGGCCGCCACACTCGAACCGGGCGAGAAGGCCGTGCTCGCCGGACACTCCATGGGCGGCATGACGATGATGGCCGCCTCGCGACGGGCCGGGCTGCGTGAGCACGCGGCCGCCGTACTGCTGTGCAGCACCGGCAGTTCGCGGCTGATCGCCGAGTCGTTGGTGGTGCCGTTGCGGGCCGGGGCCGTCCGTACCCGGATGACCCGCGCGATTCTCGGGGCGCGGGCCCCGCTCGGTCCGGTCACACCGGTCTCCAGGCGGATACTCAAGTACGGCACGATGGGAGCGGGCTCGGCCCCCGAGCGGGTCGAGATCTGCGCCAGGATCGTGCACGCGTGCCCGCGGGCGGCCAGGGTCGCCTGGGGGCATGTCATCGCGGACCTCGATCTCGACGCAGGGGTACGGGAGTTGAGGGTGCCCACGGCAGTGATCGCGGGTACGGAGGACCGGTTGACACCGCCCGTGCACGCCCGTGCCATCGCGGCGGCGCTGCCCGACTGCCTGGGGCTGACCGTGCTGACGGGCATGGGGCACATGACACCGGTGGAGGCGCCGGAGGCGGTCACCGCGAAGATCCGGGAGCTCGTCACCGCGTACGTCCCGACGGGCGGCGCGGACAGTGTGGACGGCATGGCCGAGAAGGAGGATGTGGCATGAACGGCGGACGGAGTCTCGAAGGACAGGTCGTCGTCGTCACGGGCGCGGCGCGTGGCGTGGGAGAACTGCTGGCGCGCAAGCTCTCGGCGCGCGGGGCCAAGCTCGCGCTGGTCGGTCTGGAGCCGGACGAGCTGAAGAAGGTCTCCGAGCGGCTGCACGGGGACAGCGACCACTGGTTCGCGGACGTCACCGACCACGAGGCGATGGCCCGCGTCGCCCAGGAGGTCAAGGAGCGGTTCGGGAAGGTCGATGTCGTCGTCGCCAACGCCGGGGTCGCATCGGGTGGTCCGTTCGTCGACTCGGACCCGGACGCGTGGCGTCGGGTCATCGAGGTCAATCTGATCGGTGGCGCGGTGACCGGGCGGGCGTTCCTGCCGGTGCTCATGGAGAGCCGCGGGTACTTCCTGCAGATCGCCTCGCTCGCGGCGATCACGCCCGCGCCGATGATGACCGCGTACTGCGCGTCCAAATCGGGCGTGGAGGCGTTCGCGCACAGCCTGCGCGCCGAGGTCGGCTACCGCGGGGTGAAGGTCGGGGTCGGTTATCTGTCCTGGACCGACACGGACATGGTGCGGGGCGCGGACCAGGACGACGTGATGCGGGAGCTGCGACAGCGGCTGCCCTGGCCGTCGAACCGTACGTATCCGCTGGGCCCGGCCGTCGACCGGATCGTGGCCGGTATCGAACGGCGCTCCGCGCATGTGTACGCACAGTGGTGGCTGCGCGGGATGCAGTCCGTGCGGGGCTACCTCCCCTCGGTGATCGGTGTCGTCGGACAGCGGGAGATGCGGCGCTTCGGGTCACGGCTGGAGGGCGTGAGCAAGGGCCTCGTGGGCGCGGGAGGCGCTGCGGACCAGGACGCACGGGCGGTGCGTACGCAGCGTTAATGATCGAAATGCGGTGGATGCCGGGGCGTGTAACTCTGATCGAGGTCCTCACGGACCGTCCCCCACGCACCACTAGGAGTGAAAAGCATGGGTATCGCAGACCAGTTCAAGGACAAGGCGCAGGAGCTCGCCGACCAGGCGAAGAAGAAGACGAACGAGGGCCGCGGCGAGGGCCGGGAGCGGACGCGGGACGCGTCCCAGCGGGCCTCGAAGACGTCGCAGCAGGGCCGTGGCAGAGTCCAGGACGCCGCGGATGACATGCCCGAGCGCCGCGACCGCTGACGCGTTCGCGACTTTGCGACTTCGCGACTTCGCGCGTTGTCTGTGTGAAGGGCGTGCCCGGGAGACCGGGCACGCCCTTCACGCGTTGCCAGAAGTCCTCCACCAGCCGGTGGTCACGGCGTAACTCCTCCAGAACCGGGAGCGGTTCGGCGAACCGCTCGGCAACTTCGGGGAACGCGGTGTCGGATCTGCCGTAGCGCCTGCCCCACGGCACGGTTCGTCACGCGGTGCGGGGCACGGCCCGGCCGGGCCGTGCCGACGACCAGATGTCAGCTCTCGGCCGGGTGCACCAGGTCGCTCGGGTCGGTGTTCGCCCCGCACAGTACGACGGCGACTCGCTCGCCGCTGCCCGGCCGGTAGCTGCGGCTCGGTGCCGTCGGCCGGGTCGGCAGGTCCCGGTCGGGCACGTGGGAGTCCGGAGCGGTGAGCGCGGCGAGCGCGGTGGCGGCGGCGTGCTCGACGGCGACGCGGCGGTGGTCCCACAACGCCTGGCGCGCGTGGACGATTTCGCTGTCCCGCACCAGGACGGAGCGGACGTCGTCCTGGCGGGCGGCGTGCAGGGCCAGGGCGGTGGCGCGGCGGGCGCCGAGGGCGTCGATGGCGATCGAGTCGACGGGGACATCGACCGGGCGACCGGCCTCGATGGCGGCGTTCAGCGCCCGGCAGTTCTCCGGCTCGACGGCGACCGTGCGGATGTTGTGGTGCCGGGCGGCGGTGGCGACGCCGGCGAACAGGCCGCCGCCGCCGACCGAGACCACCACGGTGTCCAGACCGGGGATCCGGGCGTGGATCTCCTCCAGCAGGGTGCCGGCCCCGGCGGCGATCAACGGGTGGTCGTAGGCGTGCGAGGCGAGCGCGCCGGACGTGGCGGCGAACTCCTCGCACGCTTCGAGGGCTTCGGCGTACTCCGCGCCGACGATCCGCACGTCCGCCCCGAGGTCGCGGAGCTTGGTCACCTTCACCGCCGGGGCGACGGTCGGCAGGAACACCGTGGCCCGTACGCCCTGCTGCTGGGCGGCCCACGCGCAGGCCAGCCCGGCGTTGCCGCCGGAGGCGATGGTCACCCCCGCGTTCGGCAGGGTGCCGGCCTCGCGGTGGGCCTGGATGAAGTTCTGCGCGCCGCGCGCCTTGAAGGAGCCGGTGTGCTGCATGAATTCCAGTGCGAGCCAGACCTCGCAGGGCTCCTCGGACCGGCCGTCGAGGGGACCGCCGTGCGCTGTGCGGATCGTTCCCGGGTCGACGGGGGCGAGGGTGACCGGGCGGACGTGTCCGGCGATCCGGTCAGTGGCGGCCTTGATGTCGTCGTACGTGAGCTGGTGCACGTCGTTGCTCCTGCCGGGAGAGGACCACGGCCGGGCGACGAGCCGGACCGGTGGTGGTGCGGGTGGGGAAGAACACGAAGACGATCTTCCGCCTGCCTGCGTCCTGCCCCGGCGCGGGGTGGGAAACCCACCGATCCGGCGGCGAAGAAGGCGGACCTGCGTCTGTGCGCGCCAGCTCGTCCGGCCTCCCGCCGACGAAGGCGGGTACGGCCAGGCAGGCCGCCGCCACGATGACGGCCGCGGTCACCGCCCACCACCTCATACGTGTGCGGGGAGCGCCGGGGGCCGGTTCGTCGGGGGCGGCACGGTCCGGAGCCTCCGGTGAGGACATGGGCCGAGCCCGGCCGCTCCACTCGGCGTCCGCCAGCTCCCAGAGGGCCAGCAGCCGGCCGGCCGACGTCCCGGTGAGCGCACACAGTGCGTCGACCGCTTGGCGCGGTACGGGCTTCTTCCCGTTGAGGTACCGCTCCCAGGACGACTTGCTGTACGGGGTACGGGACGCCAGCGCGGCCAGGCTCAGCCCGGACCGTTCCCTGATCTTCCGGAGTTCCTCCGCCAGTTGCCCGCCCACGGTGGAGGCCGTCATCTGCGCAGCTCCCTCCAGGTGTCCGGGCCGATGATGCCGTCGACGACCAGGCGATGCTTGCCCTGGAACTCCTTGGCGGCCTTCTTGGCCCGCTCGCCGTACAGCCCGTCGAAGCCGCCGGGGCTGAAGCCCTTCTCGCGCAGCAGGCACTGGGCCTCCACCACGTCGAAACCGGTGCTGTTGATGTCGAGCAGCATCTCGTGGGTGTCGCTGTGGTTCGCCCGCAGCTCACCGTTCTTCCGCTGTACGTGGCATGTGTAGGTCTGACCACGCAGGTACCCGCTTCCGGCCGCCTCGGCACCGGTCTTTCCCGCCGGAGCGTCGGCGTCCCACGCCCGCGCCGTCAGCAACCCGGCCCCGAAGGACACGGCGGCGGCCAGGGCCCCGGCACGCCGGTGCCTGCCCGGGGTGGGACGTACGGCCCGCCGTGCCTCGCGTTGCCGCCGCCCCGAGGTGCCTCGCCGCGATGAGGCCGTCGGGCTCCGGCAAGAGCACGCTGATGCACTGCGCCGCCGGGCTGGACCCGCCGACCTCGGGCAGCGTCCGCATCGACGGCCTCGGGGCGATCGGGGGATGCTAACTAGCCCTCGAATGTGGTGAGTTGATCAGATATACCTTTAATGGCGAGTAAACGGCCTCAGCGGGCCGCCTTGGGATCCGGTGCCTCGTCCGGAGCGGAAATCGGGCCCGGGTCCTTGGTGTCGGTGTCGAACGGCGGTGCCTTCTCGGTCCACTTCATCGACGTGATCGTCGTGTAGTCCAGCAGCTCGCCCTTGCTCACACCGTCGCCGCTCCGGGTTGCCACCCTCTCGGTGCCGAGCGGCATGCCCGTGGACTTGTCGAAGATCAGGCGAATTTCGGCGGGCTCGTGGGGGCTGGGGAGGGCGACGGCGTAGCCGGTGCGGCCGGTGTGGTCCTTGACGTCGCCGAGGGAGCGCACGCCGGGTTCGGCGGCGAGGAGGCGGTAGGCGGCGGCGCGCAGGGCCGGGGTGGAGGGGAGGGCCGTGGCGAGTCGGATGGCTGTGTCGACGACGATCTGGTCGAGGATTCTCTTCGGGGCGTTGTAGTCCTTGTCGACCAGGGCGAACAGGCGCTTGCGGAGGGCCTGTTCGTCGGTGGGGAGCGTGGCCAGGAGATGGAGGGGGAGGTCGCCCATCGCGACGATGTCCCCGGATCCGCCGGGGGCGTCGTGTTGGATCTCGCCCTTGCCGGCGTAGGTGACGGTCTCACCTGCCAGGTTCCACGACGTGGGGGAACCGTCCGCCTTCCATGCCGCCTCGTCGGCTTTCGTGGCCGGACGGGCGCCCGGGTCCAGGAGTTGCGACCACTGCTTGTTCTTGGCGGTGGCCGTCCAGTACCGATGCTCGGAGCGGTCGTCGACGGTGTAGTTCTTGCCGGGGACCTTGTGGAGGGAACCGAGGTGTTCCTCCACGTACCAGTACGTGCCGGAGCCGGCCGGTTGCTGTCCGACGTGGGAGGCGGCGGCGAGAAGGACCTGGCTGCCGGAGCCCAGCGTGGCGGAGGGCGCATGTCCTGGCTTCTGAGGCGTGGTGTCGGTGATCACCACAGCCGCCACCGCCATCGCCGTGGCCAGGGCGAGACCCGAGACCAGAGGGCGGCCCATCCTCCGTGGCCGGGCGGTGGCGCGAGCCGTGCGCGTCGCGCGCGGACGGGTCATGACCGTTGCGAGCTCCTCTTCGCGAACCGGCGACGTCGTGGGGCGGTCGGGGGCGAGGTGGGCGGGGCGGGCGGCTGTCAGGCGGTGCAGGATGTCGTTCTTCACCGGGCTTCCTCTCCTACGGTGATACGGGCTCGGGTGGACACGCGCCGCACGGCTGCGGCTTCCTCCACGAGCGGGGAGGCCGACGCGGCCTGGATGAGACGTTTGCGCGCCCGGTGCAGGCGGACCCGCAGGGTGATGGGCGAGCAGCCGACCACCGCGGCCGCCTGTGCCGGGGTCAGGCCCTGCCACGCGGAGAGGATCAGCAGTTCGCGATCGTCCTCCGGCAGCGTGGTCAGCGCCTTGAGCAGCGCGCTTCGTTCGGATACCTCCTCGGCGATGTCCGCCTCGGTGGGTTCCGCCCAGGAGCGCAGCTCGGCGGCGAGCGACGCGCGTCTGGCCTCCGCCCGGATGCTGTCCCGCAGGATGTTGCGGGCGACCCCGAGCAGCCATGGCAGCGGCGGCTCGGGGACGTCGTCCAGCTTGCGCCAGGCCACGGTGAATGTCTCGTTGACCACCTCGTCGGCGACCTGTCGTCCCGCACGGCTGACCACGTAGGCCCACACGCGTTGCCGGCAGCCGTCGTAGATGGCGGTGAAACGATCCGCGTCGTAGTCGGGCACTGCCGCACCTCCTGACCCTCTTGGTGTGTTCTGTCATTGGGTAGTGGGCCGAACGGGCTGATCGTTACAGCGGCAGGTCGGGAAACACATCCGAGAGGCGAGGCGTACGTCACATCCGGGTCCGCAGTCGCGTTCGGCAGTGCCGGCCTCATCCAGCGCGTGAAGACAGCGCACCATCACCTGCCGGGCCAACGCCCGGTGCTGGGACAGAGGAAGCCGGCGGTGGCGTACCACGCGTTCCAGCGCTCGGGCGCGAAGGCGGGCGACTTCGCGCTCGTCGGCGGCGCCGGCCCCATCGGGCTGCTCACCTGCGCGGTGCTCAAGGCGATGGGCGTCGAGGTCGCGGTCTCCGAACTCAGCCCGCTGCGTCGGCAGAAGGCGCTGGACGCCAAGGTCGCCGACCACGTCATCGACCCCGCCGTCACCGACGTCGCCGAGGAGGTCCGGCGCCTCACCGGCGGCACGGGCGCGGACGTCGCGTTCGAGGCCACGTCCGTCAACGTCGTCCTCGACACGCTGTTCGACGCCATCAAGCCGGGTGGTGTCATCACCGTCATCTCGATCTGGGGCAAGCCGGCGTCGATCGACATGCAGAAGCTTGTCCTCAAGGAGGTCGACCTGCGCGGCACGATCGCCTACGTCAACTCCCACCCGCAGACCATCAAGCTCGTGCAGGAGGGGCGCATCGACCTGGCGCCGTCCATCACCAAGACCATCGGCCTGGACGCCCTCGTCACCGAAGGCTTCGAGACCCTGATCCACCACAACGAGACCGCCGTCAAGATCCTGGTGGACCCCCGCCGCTGACACACGGGCGGACCGTGGCGACGCGGCCGACGGCCCGGGTCCGGGGCGTACTCCGCGCCTTCGGCTCGGACATGGCGGAGGCGACCCTGCGGCCCCTGCGATTCTTCGCAGCGGAGCCGCACGGGTCGGCCCGGTCGCCGACCTCTGGCGGGACCAACGACGGTACGTCAGCGGTACGTGCGTCGGCCGTATCCGTGTCGAGCTGAGCGATCCCGAGCCGCGTGCCTGGCCGGCTCTCCGGACCGCTGCCGGGGGCGACGAGTCGGGGCGGGGGCTGTCGCTCGTGGACGCGTTGGCGCTGCGGTGGGGCGTCGAGCAGGGGCTGTACGGGAAGACGGTGTGGTGCGAGTTGAGGGCGCCCGTCGGGTGGGACCGGGTGGTGGACGAGCCGGTCACCGTCGGCCCCGGCGGTCCGGGGTCAGGAGCCGGTCCGGGTGCGCTGTCCCGGGATGTCGTGGACGGGTGATGCGGGGAGCACTGCCGCACGGCCGAACCGGACCGCACCGGTCGGCCCCGTGGCACGTCGGTGGTGGGACCGGAACCGGTGGTTCGCCCTCGGCCAGCCCGCTGCGGGCGGCCAGGTCCGGCACGCCGAATCCGGTGGCCCAGACGGTGACCCGGCTGGGGCGTTCGCGGCCGTCACCGAGCCGCACGGCATCGCGGGTCACGGCCGTCACCCTCGCGCCGGGGCCTTCGAGCACGGTCACACCGAGCCCGGCGAGGGTCCGGGCGACCGAGCGCCGGCCCCGGGGGTGCAGATACGGGCCGAGCACCTGGCCGCAGACCAGGGTCACGGCGCGGCCCTCCTCAGCCAGTTCGGCGGCGGTCTCGATGCCGGTCGGACCGGACCCGACCACGGTCACCGGGGCCGACGCGGGCGCGGCGTCGACGACCGGCCGCAGTCGCCGCGCCTCTTCCAGGGTGGCGATCGGGTGGGCGAACTCCGCCGCGCCGGGCACGTCCGGTTCGGCGCTGCCGCTGCCCACCGCGTAGATCAGGTAGTCGTAGCCGACCGTGCCGCCGGTCGTCAGTGCCACGCGGTGCCCGGCCGCGTCGATCGTCGCCACGCTGTCGACCATCAGCCGGATGTTCCCGGCCAGGACCTCCCCGTAGTCGACGACCGCGTCATGGCTGCCGCCGACCAGTTGGTGCAGGCGGATGCGCTCGACGAAGACAGGGCGCGGATTGATCAGGGTCACGGTCACGTCGTCGCGGTGCGCCAGGCGGTTGGCCGCGATGACGCCGGCGTATCCTCCGCCGATCACGACCACATCGGTGTTCTCGGTCATGGTGTCTCCTTCGTTGCCGGGTTTCGGCATCAAGACACCGCGTGACGGCTTCCTGTGACATCGCGTGAGGCAGATCACCCGCACCGGTGCGGGACCGGGGCGCGGAGCGCCTGGCGGGTGCCGTCGAGGGGGCGACGTGGGGGGCAGGGGGACGGGAGCTATATTCCTGTTATCGGGATAAAAGGTTTGCCTTTCCTAATAAGTAGCTCAGACGCTCAGGTGGTCGCGGTGGTGAGGATGTCGAAGGTCTCTGTGCAGCCGGATGCGCGCCGGAAGGACGGCCCGTCCGTGCCGGTGGAGTCCACGCCGGACGCGCGACTGGCCGACCTGCGCCCGGGGATGAGCGGCCGGGTGACCGGCATCGACGAGTCGGTCGAGCCGAGCACCGCGCGACGACTGTTCGACCTGGGGTTCGCCCCCGGCGCGGAGGTCACCGTGCTGCGGAAGGCGCCGCTCGGCGACCCTGTTGTTCTCCGGGTCGCGGAGTACGAGGTGGCGCTGCGCAAAGCGCAGACCGCGGGCATCCACGTACGGCGCAGCGCGTGAGCGCGCACTGCGGTCCGGCGGCCCGGACGGTCACCGGCAAGACTCGCCTGGCTCTGGTCGGCAGCCCGAACTCGGGCAAGAGCACGCTCTTCAACGCCCTTACCGGCCTGCGGACCAAGACCGGTAACTACCCCGGAGTGACCGTCGCGCGCCATGAGGGGGTGGCGCGTGTCGGCGAGCACGAGGTGGTCATCGAGGATCTGCCCGGCACCTACAGTCTCGACCCGATCAGCCCGGACGAGCAGGTCGTCGCCGATGCGCTCGACCCGGACAATCCGGACATCGGCACACCCGACGGGATTCTCGTCACGATTGACGCGACGACGCTGCGTCGTTCCCTCGGGCTGCTCGCCCAGGCCATGCAGACCGGCCTGCCGATCTGTGTGGTGCTCACCTTCCGTGACGAGCTGGCCCGTCGCGGCGGCACCCTTGACGTCTCGGCCCTCCGGCGTGCTCTGGGTGTGCCCGTCGTCGAGGTGACGAGCGGGTCACGCAATGACCTGGCGCAGTTGCAGTCCATGCTGCTCGACCGGGCCGCATGGGAGCGGCCGGTCGTCCCGCCGCCCACCGATCCCTCGCAGAGACAGGCCTGGGTGGAGTCGCTGCTGCAGAGCGCGGGCTACGAGGTGCCCGAGGTCGATCACCGCACGCGGCGCATCGATGCCGTGCTGCTGCACCCGCTGTGGGGCACGCTCATCTTCTTCGCGACCATGTTCGCGTTCTTCCAGATCATCTTCACCGTCGCGACACCGCTGCAGGATGCGGTGCAGAGCCTCTTCGACTGGTTCGGCACGCTGGTCACCGAGTACGTCTCGAACCCGTTGCTCTCCGGCTTCCTCGGCAACGCCCTGATCGGCGGCGTAGGCAGCGTACTGGTCTTCCTGCCGCAGATCGCCCTGCTGTTCCTCGTGATCTCGTTGCTGGAGGGCAGTGGATACCTCTCCCGCGCGGCATTCCTGATGGACCGGCTCATGGCCAAGGCCGGGCTGGAGGGCCGGGCGTTCGTCGCCCTGCTCTCCTCCCTCGCCTGCGCCATCCCGGGCATCATGGCCACCCGTTCCCTCCCGTCGGCCAAAGACCGCTTCGCGACCATGATGGCCGCGCCGCTGATGACCTGCTCGGCGCGCCTGACGGTCTATGTGCTGCTGACCGGCCTGCTGGTGAGTCCCGATACCAGGGTCGGTCCCTTCGGTGCCCAGGGCCTTGTCATGTTCGCCCTGTACCTCGTCGGTGCGCTCTCCGCCATGGCGACGGCCTGGGTCTTCAAACGGTTCAGCAGCCGGGGTGGGCCGGTGCTGCCGTTCTACATGGAGATGCCGTCCTACCGGTTGCCGCGGCCGCGGTCGGTGGCCGACGCCGTCTGGAACGCGTGCAAGGGCTTCCTGCACAAGGTCGGCCGGATCATCCTGCTCGTCAGCATCGGGCTGTGGCTGCTGCTCAGCCTGCCCATGCACAGCGATGCGCAACTGCGCTCCGCCGGGGTCGACCCGGCCGACCGGACCGCGGTCTCGGCCTATGAGGTCGACCACAGCTACGCCGCCCACATCGGGCACGCCATCGAACCCGTCTTCGCACCCCTCGGCTTCGACTGGCGGATCAACATCGGCGTGCTGGGATCGCTGTCCGCCCGCGAGGTGTTCGTCGCCACCCTCGGCCAGGTCGCCGCCGCCCAGAACCCCGACGAGCCGGCCGAGGCCCTGGCGCACATGACGTACACCGACGGGCCGCACCAGGGAGAGAAGCTCTTCACCCCGGCTACGACGGCCGCCTTGCTGGTCTTCTTCCTCTACGCGTTGCAGTGCATGTCGACCATCGGGGTCATGCGCCGTGAGACCGGCTCATGGAGATGGCCCGCGGTCGCCTTCGGCTACATGTTCGTGCTGGCCTGGACCATGGCCTTCCTGACACGCACGCTCGTAGCGCAGCTGACATGAGCGTCGTCCCCATGCACCCCGAGGCCACGGCCGACCCGCAGGCCGTCCGCTGGGTCGTCCCCGCCGGCACGCTGCCGGTCGTCGGAGAGATCGCCGAGGCACCGGACGAGCTCGGGGAGATGCTCCACTCCGAAGACGTCGCCTCCATCGAGGTGGAGACACAGGCCGTGGTGATCCGGCTCGCCGACGGCCGGAGCTGGTCCGGCGCCGGAGCACGGGTACGCGACGCACTCAGTGCCGCACTGCGGCACCCTCAGCGGTGGAGGCCGGCCTGCGTAGTTACCGAGGACGACATGCTGCGCGCCGCACTGCAAGACGTCCTGGACGGACCCGTTGGCGACTACATCCGCTCCCACGGCGGCGAAGTGACGGTCGTATCCGCCCACGACCGGCATGTGGAGGTGCGGATGGCGGGTACCTGCGCGCACTGCCCGGCTGCCGGGTTCACCCTCCACTCGCGCCTTGAGTCGGCGCTGCGTGCCCGGTTCCCCGACCTGGTCGAGCTGCGGGCCACGGAGGAGCCCGGCAAGACGGCGAGGCCCACCTGGCTCACCCTGCGCCGCCGCGGCGCGTGACCGTCCAAGGGGGTCAACGCGGCGGCAAGGGCGGACGCCGTCGGTCCGGGACCGAGTCGTACGTCGGAGGGGTCGCCGCCGGGTGTGCGTCCAGCAGGTCCAGGGCCACCCGCACCGCGTCGTCCAGCACCGCGTACCGGCCCTCGGCCCAGTCGAGCGGGGTGCGCAGCGCCTCCAGATCCGGTTCGACGCCGTGGTTCTCGATCGACCAGCCGTACGTGTCGAACCAGGCAGCGTTCATCGGCACCGTGATCACCGTGCCGTCGCCCAGCCGGTGGCGGCCGGTCATGCCGACCACACCGCCCCAGGTCCGCTGGCCCACCACCGGGCCGAGCTTCAGCAGCCGGAACACGGCGGTGATCATGTCGCCGTCGGAGGACGTCGCCTCGTCGGCCAGAGCGACCACCGGGCCCCGGGGGGCGTTGGAGGCGTACGAGACCGGCTGGGCGTTGCGGGTCAGGTCCCAGCCGAGGATCGTGCGGGTGAGCTTCTCCACCACCAACTCGCTGATGTGGCCGCCCGCGTTGCCGCGTACGTCGACGATGAGCGCCGGTCGTGAGACCTCCATGCGCAGGTCCCGGTTGAACTGGGCCCAGCCCGAGCCGCCCATGTCCGGGATGTGTAGATACCCGCACTTGCCGCCGCTCAACTCCCGTACTACTTCCCGGCGTTTGGCCACCCAGTCCTGGTAGCGCAGGGGGCGTTCGTCGACCAGCGGGACGATCGCGACCCGGCGCGAGGGGCCTGCGTCGTCGGCGGGCCTGAAGGTGAGTTCGACCGTGGTGCCGCCCGCCGCGGAGAGCAGGGGGTACGGCCCCGTCACCGGGTCGACCGGGCGGCCGCCGACATGGGTGAGGACCGCGCCCGCCCGGATGCCCGTACCGGCCAGCGGGGAACGGGCCTTGGAGTCGGAGGAGTCACCGGGCAGGATGCGCCGGATCGTCCAGTCGCCGTCCCGGCACACCAGGTTCGCGCCGAGCAGTCCGATCGCGCGCTGGTAGTGCGGCGGGCCCTCGTTGCGCCGGGCCGGTGCCACATACGCGTGCGAGGTGCCCAGTTCGCCCAGGACCTCGCGCATCAGATCGGCGAACTCGTCGGGGGAGGCGACCCGTTCGACCAGTGGGCGGTACTGGTCGAGCACGCCCTCCCAGTCGATGCCGCACATGTCCGGTTCCCAGAAGTACGAGCGGATGATGCGGCCGGCCTCCCCGTACGCCTGCCGCCACTCCGCCGCCGGGTCGACCTCGTGCAGGATGCGGCGCAGGTCGATGTAGACCGTCGAGTCGCTGTCGCCGATCTCGGTGGCGGGGACGGCGCGCAGCTCGCCCTCGTCCATGACGACCAGCCGTGTCGCGTCGCCGCTGACCGCGAACCAGTCCAGATGCCCGACGAGTTCGGTCTTCCTGGCCTTGGAGATGTTGAAGTGTTCGAGCGTGGGGCGGCCCGACATGTCCGCGGGGTTGGCGAACGTCTCGCCGAGCGCGCCCGAGATCGGCCAGCGCAGCCAGACGAGCCCGCCGCCGCTCACCGGGTGAAGGGCCGAGTACTTCGACGCGGAGACCGGGAACGGCGTCACCCGGCTCTCCAGGCCCTCGAACTCGACCGTGACCGTGGACGGCCCCTCGCCCGTGCCGACGTCGGGAACGTCGTCGGCCGGATCGAGACCGCCCGCCGCGGGGCGCCCCTCCGGCGACAGGGCGAACGGGGAGGGCGTCGCCGAGGAGAGCGGCACCAGATACGGGCGGCAGCCCAGCGGGAAGGAGAGGTCCCCGGTGTGGACGTCGTACACCGGGTCGAAACCGCGCCAGGAGAGGAAGGCGAGATAGCGTCCGTCGCCCGTGAACACGGGGTTCTCGTCCTCGAAGCGGCCGTTGGTGACATCGACGATCACTGGAGAGCCGGTCCCCAGGATGCGCGCCAGCTTGATCTGGCGCAGCGAACGGCCGATCCCGGGGTGCGACCAGGTCAGCCAGGCGCCGTCCGGTGAGAACGCCATGTCGCGGACCGGGCCGTTGAGGGACTGGATCAGTTCGGTGGGTTCGCCGGCGGCCCCCTCCTCGTCCGTGTCCAGGAGCAGCAGCCGCCCGTCGTTCGTCGCGATCGCCAGCCGCTCGCCGTCCGGGTCGGCGATCAGCTCGTGGACCCTGCCGACCTGTCCGGCGGCCAGCCGACGTGGCGCGCGGTCGCCGCTGGCGCGCGGCAGGTAGGCGATCTCGATCGCGTCCTCGCCGTCCGCATCCGTGACATAGGCGACCTGGCCGCCGCTGCCGAGCATCTCGGGCAGCCGGACCCGGACCCCCGGGGTGTCGGCGATCGTCCGGGCGGGGCCGTCGCGGTGGGTGAGCCAGTACAGGCTGCCGCGTACGGAGACGGCGCTGGCCCGGCCCGTCTCGTCCACGGACAGCGAGTCGACATTGCTGGCGGCGGGCACCTGGTACGTACGCCGTCCGGCGCGCGGCCCGCCCAGCCGCACCTCCAGCTTCCGCGGCACCGTGTCCGGCAAGGTCAGGTCGTCCACCAGCCACACATCGCCCGCGCACTGGTAGACGACCCGGTGCCCGTCGCTGGACGCGTGGCGGGCGTAGAAGGCGTCGTGGTCGGTGTGGCGGCGCAGATCGCTGCCGTCGGGCAGGCAGGAGTACAGATTGCCGACGCCCTCGTGGTCGGAGAGGAAGGCGATCCGGCCGCCGACGAACATGGGCGAGTCGAGATGGCCGCCGATGTCCGGGAGCAGCCGCTTGCCGTGCAGCCACAGCCGCCCCATCGCGCCGCCCCGGTAGCGCTTCCAGGAGGCCGGCTCATGCGGCGGTTTCCCGGTGAGGAGGAGGGTGCGCCGCTCGCCGTCGATGTTGGCGACCGCGATGTCGGAGACCGGTCCCCAGGGCAGCTTGCCGCCGGGGCTGCCGTCCGTGGGGACGCTGTAGGCCCAGGAGACGTGCGAGAACGGCTGGTTGTGCGAGGACACGGCGAGGATGTGGGATTCGTCCCCGGGATCGGGGGTCCAGCCGCAGACCCGGGCGTCCGTCGACCCCCAGTAGGTGAGCCGGCGGGCCCGGCCGCCCTCGATCGGTGCGAGATGGACCTCGGGGTCGAGGCTGCGCCAGGTCGTGAACGCGATACGGGTTCCGTCGGGGGAGAAGCGCGGGTGGCTGACCCTGGTCCGGTCGACGGTCACCCGCCACGCGCGGCCTGGCCGCTGCCCCTCCGGGGCGAGGGGAGCGACCCAGAGGTCGTCCTCGGCCGCGAAGCAGAGCAGATCCTCGTGGAGGTGCGGGAATCGGAGATACGCGACGTCGTCACTCACCCTCCAATGCTTTCCGCGCTGGAGGGCCTCGGCAACTTGTGGTGCGGAACACAAGCGAAACGATTTCGTTTCGCTGGGCGGGAGGGATACCGTCAAGGTGTACGAAACAGTTTCGTTCGATTGACTGTTGTGCGAGAGTCACGAACAGGAATGCGAACAGGAGGTCGACACATGGCGCGCACCCGGCTCACGCCCGAGCGTGAGAGCGAGCTGTACGCCGCCGTGCTCGACCTGCTCCGCGAGGTCGGCTACGACGCCCTGACCATGGACGCCATCGCCGCCCGCACCCGGTCCAGCAAGGCCACCCTCTACCGCCAGTGGGGGAGCAAGCCCGAGCTGGTCGTCACGGCCCTGCGGCACAACAAGCCGGTGTCCCTCGCAGAGATCGACACCGGATCACTGCGTGGCGACTTCCACGCCGCGCTGAGCCGTAGCGACGACTGCCAGATGGAGAAGAACTCCGCGCTGATGCGGGGTTTGAGCCATGCCGTCCACGACAATCCCGATCTGCTCCAGGCCTTGCGCGACCTGCTGATCGAGCCGGAGATGACCGGCCTCGACACGCTGCTGCGCCGAGCCGTGGACCGGGGCGAGCTGCGTCCGGACAACCCGGCGCTGAAATATGTACCGCACATGCTGATCGGTGCCTTCACCGCCCGGCAGCTGGTCGAGGACCGCGTCGTCGACCAGGCGTTCCTCACCGATTACGTCGACTCCGTGATTCTCCCCGCACTCGGAGTCTGACCCTCCCGTCCCCTTCGCACGGCCCCCTCCCCAAGCCCCACCTGACACGCCGCTCTCGTCGTCGGGCTGGTTCCTCACGCCCTTTTCCACCCACACGACCTGACCGGGAGTACGCCTCCGTGGCCACATTCCTCTACAAGCTCGGACGGCTCGCCTTCCGGCGCCGCCGCTATGTCGCCCTGATCTGGGTGGCACTGCTGGCACTCGCCGGATTCGGCGCGGCCTCCGCGTCCACCGCCACCTCCAGCTCCTTCTCGATCCCGGGTACGGAGGCGCAGAAGGCCTTCGACCTGCTGGAACAGCGCTTCCCCGGTGCCAGCGCCGACGGCGCGACCGCACGGGTCGTCTTCAAGGCGCCCGACGAGCAGAAGATGACGGACCCGGCGAACAAGGCCGAGGTGAACAAGATCGTCGGCGAGCTGAAGTCCGGATCGGACCAGATCGCCTCGGTCACCGACCCGTACACCGCGGGCGCCGTCAGCAAGAACGGCTCCACGGCGTACGTCTCCGTGTCCTACAAGGTCAACTCGATGGAGCTGACCGACGCGACCCGGGACGCGCTGGAGGACACGGGCCACGCGGCGCAGAAGAGCGGGCTGACCGTGGAGATCGGCGGTGACGCGCTCCTGGCGATGCCGGAGACCGGGGCCACCGAGATCATCGGCGTCGCGATCGCCGCGGTGGTGCTGGTCATCACCTTCGGCTCGCTGATCGCCGCCGGGCTGCCGCTGCTCACCGCCCTGATCGGGGTCGGCATCGGCGTCTCGACGATCACGGCACTGGCGAACGTGCTCGACCTGGGCTCCACCACCTCCACCCTCGCGATGATGATCGGCCTCGCGGTCGGCATCGACTACGCGCTGTTCATCGTCTCCCGCTACCGAGCCGAGCTGGCCGAGGGCCGGGAGCGCGAGGAAGCGGCCGGACGGGCCGTCGGCACGGCCGGTTCCGCGGTCGTCTTCGCCGGTCTCACCGTCGTCATCGCGCTGGTCGGCCTGGCCGTCGTCAACATCCCGATGCTGTCGAAGATGGGCTTCGCCGCGGCCGGCACGGTCGCGATCGCCGTCCTCATCGCGCTCACCCTGGTTCCGGCCATGATGGGCTTCGCGGGCAAGCGGGTCATGGGGCGTAAGGCGCGCAAGGCCGCCGAGGCCGAGAACCGGCCCGAGGCGAAGCCGAACATGGGCACCCGCTGGGCGCGGTTCGTGCTGCGCAGGCCGGTGTGGGTGCTGCTGGTCGGAATCCTCGGCCTCGGCGCGATCGCCGTACCGGCCGCGTCCCTGGAGATGGGCCTGCCCGACGACGGCTCCCAGCCCACCAGCACCACCCAGCGGCGCGCCTACGACCTGCTCTCCGACGGCTTCGGCCCCGGCTTCAACGGGCCGTTGATGGTCGTCGTCGACACCGCGAAGAGCGCCGACGGCAAGACCGCTGCCAAGCAGGTCTCCGACGAGATCTCGGGCATCCCGGGTGTCGTCGCCGTCACCCCGGCCCAGTTCAACAAGGCCGGCGACGCCGCGATGATCACCGTTGTCCCGAAGGACCGGCCGAGCTCCACCGAGACCGAGAACGTGGTCCACGCGATCCGTGACGCGGGCAAGGACATCAAGGCCGACACCGGCGCCGAGGTCCTGGTCACCGGCTCCACGGCGATGAACATCGACTTCTCGCAGAAGATGAACGACGCGCTGCTGCCGTACCTGGCGCTCGTCGTCGGCCTGGCCTTCCTGCTGCTGATGCTGGTCTTCCGGTCGGTGCTGGTGCCGCTGAAGGCGGCCCTCGGCTTCCTGCTCTCGGTCGTCGCGGCCCTGGGCGCGGTCGTCGCGGTCTTCCAGTGGGGCTGGCTCGGCTCGCTCTTCGGCGTGGAACAGACCGGCCCGATCATGTCCATGATGCCGATCTTCATGGTGGGTGTGGTCTTCGGCCTCGCCATGGACTACGAGGTCTTCCTCGTGACCCGGATGCGTGAGGCGTACGTCCACGGCGAGAAGCCCGGCCAGGCGATCGTCACCGGCTTCAGGCACGGCGCCCGGGTCGTCACGGCCGCGGCCGTGATCATGATGGCGGTCTTCGCCGGCTTCATCGGCTCCAGCGAGCAGATGATCAAGATGATCGGCTTCTCGCTCGCCATCGCCGTTTTCTTCGACGCGTTCGTCGTCCGGATGGCGATCGTGCCCGCAGTCCTCGCCCTGCTCGGCAGGCGCGCCTGGTGGCTGCCGAGCTGGCTGGACCGGCTCCTGCCGAACGTGGACGTGGAGGGCGAGGGGCTGCGCAAGGAACTCGGCGAGACGCCCGAGGGCGGCACCGGCCGCGCCGGACACGGCGGTGACGCCGAGGGCGAGCGTGAGCTGACCCGCGTCTGAGCCGGGCCCGACACGGGTCCGAGCCGCAGGGCCGGGCCGTAGCCTCCGGGGTCCGCTTCTGAGCGGAACGAGGCCCCGGAAGCGCCGGTTGCCTGTGGGGACGGGGGACCGGGGCAATGACAGAAGCCCCCGCGCGAGCGGGGGCTTCTGTCATGCGCGTACGTCATGCGTGCGCGGGCGTCACCCGCATGCGTGTGGTGTCATGCGCGCGTGTGTGTCATGCGTGCGGGACCGGCGGCGTTCTTCTCGTGTGTGCGGTGCAGAAAACGGATCAGTGGCGCGTTGTCGAACTGCACGACCTCCACGCCCTCCTTCGAGCGGCGCTCCACGATCAGCTGCGCCCGGCCGCACGGCCACACCCGGATGCCGCCACGCTCGGCGGGGGCGCGCAGTCCGCGCTCCAGCAGGTCGCGGCCGAACGTCCAGTCCGTGCCGCCGGGGAAGGCGACATGTACGGTGCGCGGGTCCTCGTCGGCGTCATACAACAGGTCGACCGGCACCGCCGGGAGGTCGGGGGTGTCATTGACGAGCCAGGCCTCGGCCTGTTCATGAATCACGGGGGGCATGGGCCGACTCCTCCTGTTCGTTCTTCTTTGTCATCTAATGTCCCATATTTTTCGCCATGGGCACGGCGAGCGGTCAGCTGTGACATCCCCGCTCTTGCGAAGCGTTTGCAACAAGGCCCTATCATCGAACGGTTCACGACACCGTCCGCGGCAACGCAGGATCGCAGGAAGCGGAGCCTCCCCATGCATGTACCCGACGGATTCATCGACGCACCCGTCTCCGCCGCCGCCGGAGTCGTCGCCGCGGGTGCCGTCGCCGTCAGCCTGCGGGGCGCCCGCCGTGAACTGGACGAACGCACCGCGCCGCTCGCAGGCCTCGTCGCCGCGTTCATCTTCGCCGTACAGATGCTGAACTTCCCGGTCGCGGCGGGCACCAGCGGGCATCTGCTGGGCGGAGCGCTCGCCGCGATCCTGGTCGGGCCCTGCACCGGGGTGCTCTGCATCTCCGTCGTACTGCTCATGCAGGGCATCCTCTTCGCCGACGGCGGCCTCACCGCGCTCGGCGTGAACGTGCTCGACATGGGCATCACGACCACCGTCGTCGCGTACGCCCTCTTCCGTGGGCTGGTCGGCGTCCTGCCGCGGACCCGCCGCTCCGTGACGGCCGCGTCCTTCGTCGCCGCCCTGGTCTCCGTACCGGCCGCGGCCGGCGCCTTCACGCTCATCTACTGGATCGGCGGCACCACCGACATCCCCATCGGCAAGGTCTTCACCGCCATGGTCGGGGTCCACGTCCTCATCGGCATCGGCGAGGCCGTGATCACCGCGCTGACCGTCGGCGCCGTCGTCGCCGTACGCCCCGATCTGGTCCACGGCGCCCGCGGACTCGCCGCCCCGCTCAAGCTCCGCGTCGACGGCGAGCTCGTCGACGCCCCCGCCCGGCAGCCCGTCGCCCCGGTCGCCGCCCGCTCCACCCGCCGCATCCGGGCCACCGGCCTGGTCGCCGCCCTCGTCCTGGCGGGCTTCGTCTCCTTCTACGCCTCCGCCAGCCCCGACGGCCTGGAGAAGGTCGCCGCAGACCAGGGCATCGACAAGAAGACCGAGGAGCATGCCGCCAAGGACTCCCCGCTCGCCGACTACGGGGTCAAGGACGTGTCCGACGCCCGCATCTCCGGCGGTCTCGCCGGAGTGATCGGTGTCGGTGCCACGATCGTGGTCGGCAGCGGGGTCTTCTACGTGGTCCGCCGCCGTCGCACGCCGGACGCGCCCGCAGACACCCCGCGAACCCCGGAAGCCGCCTGACATGGGCGCCGGACACGCGCACAGGCTCTACCGGCACGGGCACTCGCCCGTCCACGACCTGCCGCCGCACTGCAAGCTCGCCGCCGCCTTCTGCTTCGTCGTGGTCGTCGTCTCGACGCCACGCGAGGCGGTGTGGGCGTTCGCGCTGTACGCGGTACTGATCGGCGCCGTCACCGCGCTGGCCCGCATCCCCGCAGGCTTCCTGCTCAAGCGGTTGCTCATCGAAGTGCCGTTCGTCGCGTTCGCGCTGCTCATGCCGTTCGTGGTGCCCGGCGAGCAGACCCATGTCCTCGGCCTCTCCGTCAGCGTCCCCGGCCTCTGGGGCGCCTGGAACGTCCTCGCCAAGGGCACCCTCGGCGTCGCCGCGTCCGTGCTCCTCGCCTCCACCACCGAACTGCGCTCGCTGCTGCTCGGTCTCCAGCGGCTCAGGCTGCCACCGCTGCTCGTCCAGATCGCCTCCTTCATGATCCGGTACGGCGATGTGATCACCGACGAGATGCGCCGGATGTCGATCGCCCGCCGCTCCCGCGGCTTCGAGGCGCGCGGGGTACGGCAGTGGGGTGTCCTGGCCAAATCGGCGGGCGCGCTCTTCATCAGGTCGTACGAGCGCGGCGAACGCGTCCACCTCGCGATGGTCAGCCGCGGCTACGCCGGTTCCATGCCGGTCATCGACGAGGTGACGGCCTCCCGGACCCAGTGGGCGTACGCCGCGGCACTCCCCCTCCTCGCCCTCTTCATCTGTCTGCTGGGATGGACCGTATGAGCCTGCCCACCGCCCCCGCGCCGTCCCTGGAAGTCAGTGGCCTCGCCTACGCCTACCCCGACGGCCACCAGGCGCTCTTCGGGGTGAACCTGACGGTCGCCCGAGGCGAACGCGTCGCCCTGCTCGGCCCGAACGGGGCCGGCAAGACCACCCTCGTCCTTCACCTCAACGGCATCCTCGACGCCGGCGCGGGCACCGTCCGGGTCGCCGGTCTCCCGGTCGACAAGCGCAACCTCGCCGAGATCCGCCGTCGCGTCGGCATCGTCTTCCAGGACCCCGACGACCAGCTCTTCATGCCCACCGTCCGCGAGGACGTCGCCTTCGGCCCCGCAGCCTGTGGGCTGCGCGGCGCCGAACTGGAGGAACGCGTCACCGAAGCCCTGCGGCAGGTCGGCATGGAGGAGTACGCGAACCGGCCGCCGCACCACCTCTCCTTCGGCCAGCGCCGCCGCGTCGCCGTCGCCACCGTCCTCGCCATGCGGCCGGAGATCCTCGTCCTGGACGAGCCGTCCTCCAACCTGGACCCGGCCTCGCGGCGCGAGCTCGCCGACATCCTGCGGTCCCTGGACGTCACCGTGCTCATGGTCACGCACGACCTGCCGTACGCCCTGGAGCTCTGCCCGCGGGCGGTCGTCCTGAGCGAGGGCGTCATCGCCGCCGACGACCGCACCCAGGATCTGCTCTGCGACGAGGAGTTGATGCGCACCCACCGTCTGGAGCTGCCCTTCGGCTTCGACCCGCGTTCCGTGACGGTGAACATCCCGTGACTGCGAACATGAGATGACCCGCCACACATCCGACCTGCGGCGGGATGCACCATGGGGGGATGAGCGGGAGCGCAGGAGCAGGCGTGGACGTACGGGGCACGGTGGCGGCCGGATTCGAACCGGTCAGGGACACTTTCGTCCGTAACTTCGAGCAGCGCGGCGAACGCGGTGCGGCCGTCGCGGTCTACCGGGACGGGTGCAAGGTCGTCGATCTGTGGGCCGGTACGAGAGACGTCGACGGCGTCGAACCATGGGCCGTCGACACCGTGCAGATAGTCCGCTCGGCGGGCAAGGGCATCGCCGCCGCCGTACCGCTGATGCTGCACCAGCGCGGCCAGGTCGACCTCGACGCCCCGGTCGGCACGTACTGGCCGGAGTTCAAGGCGGCCGGCAAGGAACGTGTGCTCGTCCGTCACCTCCTCGCCCACCGGGCCGGCATCCCCGCCCTCGACTGCCCGCTGACCCCCTCTCAGGCGGCGGACGGGATCTTCGGGCCACAGGCCGTCGCGGCCCAGCGCCCCCAGTGGGAACCCGGCACCGACCACGGCTACCACGCCCAGACCTACAGCTGGCTCATAGGCGAACTGGTGCGCCGGGTCACCGGCCGCACCGTCGGCCGCTGGGTCGCCGAGGAGATCGCCCGCCCGCTCGGCCTGGACTTCTGGTTCGGACTTCCGGCGGAGGAGGCGCACCGGGTGGGCCGGATCGGGCCCGTCGAACCCTCGGCCGACGCGGGCAACGGCGGCGCCCTGCGGATGCGGCCCAAGCGGTCCGTCGTCGAGGCGTACCGCGACCCGGAGTCCCTCACCCGCCGCTCCTTCGGGGCCATCGACCCCCTCCCCGACGAGAACGACCCTTCCTACCGGGCGGCCGAACTCCCCGCCTCCAACGGCATCGCCACCGCCCGCGCACTGGCCCGCTGCTACGCCGCGATGATCGGCCCGGTCGACGGCCACCGCCTGTTCGCCCCGGCCACGCTCACCCTCGCCCGCACCGAGGAGTCGGCGGGCCCGGACCGGGTCCTGGTCGTCAACACCCGCTTCGGTCTCGGCTACATGCTGCACGGCCCGGCGGCCCCGCTGCTGGCCCCCGGCTCGTTCGGGCACCCGGGCCGGGGCGGCTCGCTCGGATTCGCCGACCCCGAATCCGGTATCGCGCTGGGCTATGTGACGAACGGTCTGCAGAAGGGAGTCACCGCCGATCACCGTGCCCAAGCCCTGGTCAGAGCAGTACGGTCGGCGCTATGACTCCTCCTTACCCTGCTGGTTCACGGTTCGACGGATACGGCGTACTCATCACCGGAGCGGGCCAGGGCATCGGCGCGTCCACGGCCCGCCGACTGGCCTCGGAGGGCGCCGCCGTCCTGGTCACGGACCTGGACGGCGAGCGTGCCGGACGCACCGCCGCGGAGATACGCGAGACGGGCGCGACGGCCGAGTCGCTGCCCTGCGACGTGGGTGACCGGGCTGCGGTCGAGGCCGCGGTCGCCCACGCCGTCGCCGCCTTCGGCTCCCTCGATGTGCTGGTGAACAACGCGTACGCCTGTGCCCCCGACGCGCCGCTCTTCGAGGACGAGCCGGACGAGGTCTGGCAGCGCGACCTGGACATCACACTGACCGGGCCATACCGCTGTGCCCGCGCCTGTCTGCCGCACCTGGTGGCCTCCGGCCGGGGCGCGATCGTCAACATCGGCTCGGTCAACGGCGAACAGGATTTCGGTAATCACGCCTACAGCGCGGCCAAGGCGGGCCTGGGCAGCCTGACCCGTACCCTCGCGGGCCATGCGGGTCCGCGAGGCGTACGCGTCAACCTGGTCGCACCCGGCACGATCCGCACCGCCGCCTGGGCGGGCCGCGACGCGGAACTGTCCCGGCTGAGCAGCCTCTACCCGCTCGGCAGGGTCGGCGAGCCGGACGACATCGCGTCCGCCGTCGCCTTCCTCGCCTCGCGCGACGCGGCCTGGATCACGGGGACGACGCTGCGCGTGGACGGGGGTCTGACAGCCGTGAACTCAGGCTTCCGACAGGCGGTTTCGGGGAAGTAGGAGGAAACTGCCCACACCACACGAAGCGGAGCGCCGATCCGAATCCCGACGTTCCCTTCTTTCCCCATGCTCCGCCGCCGGGGCCGCCTTGTCGAGCGGGGCCCGGAGCGTCCCGGCGGCCCGGAGTGCGGTCGCGCCGGAGCCATTCCCGCAGGAGCATGAAAACGCCCGTCTGTACTCGCAGACCGAAGGGGAAATCTCATGCGCACCAACAAGGTGTTCGCGGTTCTCTGCTCCGCTCTGTTCGCCGGCAGCCTGGCATTCGTGCCGGCGGTCACCTCGCAGGCTTCGGCCGCCGCCAGACCTGCGCAGCAGGCAGTAGCCGCGCACGACGCGGTCTTTGATCGTTACCAGGACGGCTACCGGCAGGGCTTCCGGGACGGATATGCGGACGCGCGGGACGACTGCTACCGCGGTTCCGGGTTCCAAAGCCGCAGCTACCGGGAGGTGGACGTGCGGTGGGCGCAGGGTTACGCCGACGGCTACGACGAGGGCTACGGCCGGTCGTTCGACCGGTTCTGTTAGCCACCCTCACCGACCGACCGGCCGCGCCCCACGCGGCCGGTCGGTCAGCACATCGACATCGGGACTCGGGTGTCACATCCCCCGAAGGGGCCGGGTGAGCCGAGAACGGACAGTGGCGCGCCCGCCCGGCCGTCTCTCAACTCGGGTGCAGCATCAGCCCGATGCCGACCACCATCAGCCCCGCCGCCGCGATGCGCGGCGCACCGAACCGTTCCTTGAAGAACAGCGTTCCTATGGCCGCACCGACGATGATCGACGACTCCCGAAGGGCCGCGACCGGGGCCAGTGCCGCCCGCGTCTGGGCCCACAGGACGAGGCCGTACGCGGTCACCGACAGGGCCGCGCCCCTCGACCTTGTGGTGTCGGTCGGACAGCGGAGCGGTCGTCTCGCCGACTCGGGCTATGAAGCGGTGCCGGCAATCCTTCGCGGGCGCACGAGGATTGGTGGTGCGGCTTGGACGGACCGAGGCCATTGCCGATCGTCGCACCCGCAGAGGCCGGACGTGCCGACGGCCCCGGCGGGTGCGCGCCTCACGACCCCGCGCGCAGGACCGCCGCCACCACCGGGCCCGCCGCGTCGCCGCCGTGGCCGCCGGACTGGACGACCGCCGCGGCGGCGAGGTCGTTGCTGAAGCCGGTGAACCAGCTGTTGGACGTGGCCTGGCCGTCGACCTCCGCCGAGCCCGTCTTGGCGCCCTTGTCGCCGCCGACCGAGGCCATCGCGGCCTTTCCGGTGCCCCAACTTGCCGTCTGGCGCATCATGTTGGTGACCTGCTGGGAGGCGGACGGGGAAAGCGGCCGGGAGGCGGTGGCGATCGGCCTGCCGTCGAGGTCCCGGTCGACGAGGACCGGCTGGCGGAAGGTGCCGTTCTTCGCGGTGGCGGTGATGGACGCCATGTTGAGTGCGTTCATCTGGATCGTGCCCTGACCGATGTACTGGGCGGCCGCCTCGCCTCCGGTGGCCTCGGGCACGCTGCCGTCGGAGGTCACCACACCGGTCTGCCAGTTCAGGCCGATGCCGAAGACGTCGCGGGCCTCCTTGGCGAGCGCGGTGTCGTCATCCACCTCGTCGATCAGCTTGATGAAGGCGGTGTTGCAGGACCGGGCGAAGCTGGTGGTGAGCGTGGCCGTGTCCGGGAGGGAGAAGTGGTCCAGGTTGTGGAAGGTGCGGCCCTGCCACATCACGTCCTTCGGGCACTCGACCGGACGGACGGCCGCCGCGACGCCCTTCTCGATCAGCATCGCAGCCGTCACGATCTTCATCGTCGACCCGGGCGCCTGCTTGCCCTGCAGCGCCGCGTTGAATCCGGTGGCCGGATTGTTGGCGATCGCTCGGATCGCGCCCGTGGACGGTCTGACCGCGACCACCGAGGCCTGGCTGAACTTCTTCACGGCCACCTCGGCCGCCGCCTGGGCGTTCGCGTCCAGCGTGGTCTGCAGCCTGCCCGGCCTGCCCTTGGTGAGGGTCAGCAGGGTCTTGTCCGGGCCGCCCGCGTCCGAGCTCTCGATCCAGGTCTCGATGCCGGCGGTGCCGCCGGCCTTCTCCCCGTACTTCTCGCGCAGCGCGTCCAGAATCGACCCCAGGGAGGGGTATTTCTCCTTGGTGAGCACCTTGCCGTTGTGGTCGACGGCCTCGATCGACGGCGTCGACGCCTCACCCGTCTTGAGCGACGCACCGGCCGTCAGGTCCGGGTGGATCATGGCGGGGGCCCAGTCGACCAGCGGCCTGCCGGTGGTCAGGCCGCGCACCACGGTCAGTTCGGAGGAGTACGACCAGGGCTTGGACTTCCCCTCGAACGACACGGTCGCCTTCACCGTGTACGGCACCTTCGTGCCCACCGCCGGGCCCGGAGTGATCACCGTTTTGGTGACATGGGCGCTCTCGCGGTAGCCGGTCAGGGCCTGTTCGGCCTCGGCCGCGTTGTTGGTGAGCTGGGACGCGGCGGCCGCGTCACCGCTCGCCCAGGCCTTGAGGAACTTCTTCGACGCGTCGTCGATCTCCGCCTTGGTGACCGGCCCCGTCTTCACCTCGACCGAGGTGGACCTGCTGTCCGTGCCGTCGCCACCACCGCCGTTCAGCCCGTCCAGGACGTTGTACGCCCCGTAGCCCACCCCGCCGACCACGACCGCGAACACTCCGCCGACTATCGCAACCTTCGCTCCACTGCGCATTCCTGCAGTCCCCCTCCCCAGGAGTCCCCTTGAACATGTTCAAGGGGGTGCTGTCGGGCACCCTACGGGACGGTGGTGACAGCCGAGGCGGCCGTTATAGGAATGCGATATGGGTGGTGTGAATACAGGTGCCGGTCAAATCCAGGTATCCAGCCACATTCGGTCCCGCCAGGACCCGTCAGGAATGGGCGTTCCCGTGTAGATCGGCCAGAAATAAATGAAGTTCCAGATGATCAGCAGCACCAGTACGCCTGCCGCGATCACACCCAGTGTCCGCCGCCGTTCTCCCGACGGATCGCCGGTCACCAGGCCGAGTTCCCGTTTGGCCCCGGTCCCCGCCGCCGGACCCAGCATCGCGCCGATCATCATCGTGACCGCCAGACACAGGAACGGCACGAACACGACCGCGTAGAAGAGGAAGATCGTCCGCTCCTGGTAGAAGAACCAGGGCAGCCAGCCCGCCGCCACACCGCAGGCGATCGCCCCTGCCCGCCAGTCGCGCCGGAAGAACCAGCGCCACAGCACGTACACCAGGGCGAAGCACGCCGCCCACCACAGCAGCGGCGTCCCGATGGCCAGCACCTCGCGGGAACACTTGCCGGTCTCCGAAGCCGCGCAGCCCGGCTGCTCCTCCCAGAAGTACGAGACGGGCCGGCCGAGCACGATCCAGCTCCAGGGATTGGACTGGTAGGTGTGGCCGGAGGTCAGATTCACATGGAATTCGTAGACCTGGTACTCGTAGTGCCAAAGGCTGCGCAGCCAGTCCGGCAGCCACGTCCAGTTGCCACCGCTGCCGTCGGTCTGTGCCCAGTTCCGGTAGTAGCCCTTGTCGGTGACGATCCAGCCGGTCCAGGAGACGAGATACGTGAGGATCGCGACCGGGACCGTCGAGACGAACGCCGGCAGCAGATCCCGCTTCAGCACCGCCATGTACGGCCGGAGCGCCCCCGCGGTCCGGCGCGCGCCCACATCCCACAGCACCGTCATCAGACCGAAGCCCGCCAGGATGTACAGGCCGTTCCACTTGGTGGCGAAGGCCAGCCCCAGCATCACACCGGCGGTGAGCCGCCAGGGACGCCAACCGAGCCGCAGATTCTCCGCGACCCCGGCATCGGGTCGCAGCACACCCTCCTCGTCGACCGGCAGCGCGGCGGCGAGGCGGCGCCGCGCCCAGTCGCGGTCGATCAGCAGTGCGCCGAACGCCGCCAGCACGAAGAACATCAGCACCAGATCGAGCAGCGCGGTGCGGCTCATCACGAAGTGCAGACCGTCGACGGCGAGCAGCGTGCCGGCCAGACACCCCAGGAACGTCGAGCGGAACATCCGCCGCCCGATCCGGCACAGCATCAGCACCGACAGCGTGCCGAGCACCGCCACCATGAACCGCCAGCCGAACGGTGTGAAGCCGAAGAGCTGCTCACCGATTCCGATGATCCACTTGCCGACCGGCGGGTGCACCACATAGCCCGGATCCACCGGGACGTGCACCTTCGACGGGTCGGCGAGGATCAGCTTGTCGATGTCCTTGGGCCAGTCCCCCTCGTACCCCTGGTTGATCAGCGCCCAGGAATCCTTGGCGTAGTACGTCTCGTCGAATATCAGCGCGTGCGGGCTGCCCAGGTTCCAGAACCGCAGCACCCCCGCGACCAGCGCCACCAGCAGCGGGCCGCCCCAGGCGGACCACCGCACCAGGCGCTCGGCCATGGGCGGGGAGACTCCGAGCACCGCCCACAACTGGGCGCCGGGGTGGGTGTACGGCGGAACCAGCCGTTCGCGCAGCCCGATTCCGGGCCGGGGCGAATGGCCGAAGCGGCGCAGCCGCTGCTGCCAGGAGGCCGGCTCTTCGCCGTGCGGTTCCCCGGCGTCTTGGCCCTGCTGGGCTTCGGGCGCAGTACTCGTCACCGCGCCATCGTAGGGAACGCGTCTGTGCGAGTGCTGTCGCCCGTGCTGGGAGGATGACTCATGTGACTGGAACGACTGGAACGCTGGTACTCGCAGGAACCCCCATCGGCGATGTGGCGGACGCCCCGCCCCGCCTCGCCGCCGAACTGGAGACGGCCGATGTCGTCGCCGCCGAGGACACCCGACGGCTGCGCCGCCTCACACAGGCGCTCGGCATCCACACCACGGGGCGGGTCGTCTCCTACTTCGAGGGCAACGAGTCGGCCCGTACGCCCGAACTCGTCGAGGCACTGACCGGCGGCGCCCGCGTCCTGCTGGTCACGGACGCCGGGATGCCGTCCGTCTCCGACCCCGGCTACCGGCTCGTGGCCGCGGCCGTGGAGAAGGACATCAGGGTCACCGCGGTCCCCGGCCCGTCCGCGGTGCTCACGGCTCTCGCCCTGTCCGCGCTGCCCGTCGACCGTTTCTGCTTCGAGGGCTTCCTGCCGCGCAAGGCGGGCGAACGGCTCGGCAGATTGCGCGAGGTCGCCGACGAGCGCCGCACCATGGTCTTCTTCGAGGCCCCGCACCGGCTCGACGACACCCTCACGGCGATGGCGGAGGTCTTCGGCGCCGACCGCCGGGCGGCCGTGTGCCGGGAGCTGACCAAGACGTACGAGGAGGTGAAGCGCGGCCCGCTGGGCGAGCTGGCGGCGTGGGCGGCCGAAGGGGTACGCGGTGAGATCACCGTCGTCGTCGAGGGCGCGGCCGACTCCGGACCGGAAGAACTGGACGCCGCGGAGCTGGTACGCAGGGTGCAGGTGCGCGAGGAGGCGGGGGAGCGGCGCAAGGAGGCCATTGCCGCTGTTGCCGCAGATGCGGGGCTGCCCAAGCGCGAAGTCTTCGATGCGGTCGTCGCGGCAAAGAATGCGGCGCGAACCGGCCCAGCAGAGGGCAAAGGACGGTCGTAAAAAGCAAAGCGCGAGCCGCGCACCGGGCCTTTCTGCCACGAGAAGGCCAAATCCGCTCCAACACTCGACAGGGCTTGCTGCGCTCCCGCCGGCGAGGGCGTCCACTGGATCAGGGACGCACTCCCCGGAGTGCTTGTCCGGCGGACAAAGGAGCAGGCATGAGCGAGAGCGCAGCAACCACCGTGCATGAGGCGTATGCCTTCGCCTGTATGAGGTGCGGCTACGGCTGGGAGCAGGCCTACGAGATAGAGCACCACGTCGACGGTGCCGATAACGATTTCGTCATCTACAAGGCGGACGGCGAACGGGTGCCCTCACCCCTTTCCAGGCCGACCTGCACGAACTGCGGCGGACACGTGGTCCGGATCATGCGGGCCGGCCGGGTCTCGACCGTTCAGCAGCTGCTCCGCAAGCCCAAGTCGACGCGGCCGGCGACGGAGGGCGACGGCGCCCGGGAGGGCGAGGCCGTAGCCGCCACCGGCGAACCCACAGGTGCGGGGCACCACTGGCACCTGTCCGACCTGCTGCACCCCTTCCACCGCAAGTAAGGCCACCGGCGCGGTCCTCGTACGATCGTCGTCATGAGTCGTACCGAAGCCCCGCCGCTGCCCGAGCCCCTCCGGGTGCCGGTCGCCGATTCGCACACCCACCTGGACATGCAGGACGCAACTGTCGAGGAGGGCCTGGCCAGGGCCGCGGCGGTCAATGTGACCACCGTGATCCAGGTGGGCTGCGACGTGGCCGGTTCGCGCTGGGCCGCCGAGACCGCCGCCGCGCATGCGAACGTGCACGCGGCGGTCGCCCTCCACCCCAACGAGGCGCCGCGCATCGTGCACGGCGACCCCGATGGCCGGTCGCGGCAGGGCGCGCGTGAAGGGGGCGGGCAGGCGGCGCTGCACGAGGCCCTCGCGGAGATCGACGCGCTGGCCGCACTCGACCACGTACGCGGTGTCGGCGAGACCGGGCTCGACTGCTTCCGTACCGGCCCCGAGGGCATGGCCGCTCAGGAGGAGTCCTTCCGGGCCCACATCGAGATCGCCAAACGGCACGGCAAGGCGCTGGTCATCCACGATCGCGAGGCGCACGCGGATGTGCTGCGCATCCTCGCCGACGCGGGCGCCCCCGAGCGGACCGTGTTCCACTGCTACTCCGGCGACGCCGACATGGCCCGGATCTGCGCGGACGCCGGGTACTTCATGTCCTTCGCGGGCAATGTCACCTTCAAGAACGCCCAGCCGCTGCGTGACGCACTGGCCGTCGCGCCGATGGAGCTGGTCCTCGTCGAGACGGACGCACCGTTTCTGACCCCCGCCCCGTACCGCGGACGACCCAATGCGCCCTACCTCATTCCGGTCACGCTGCGTGCCATGGCGGAGGTGAAGGGCGTGGACGAGGACACCCTGGCGTCGGCCGTCTCCGAGAACACCGCCCGCGCATTCGACTACTGAGCGGCACCGGGGTGTCACCGTCGCTCCCGCCCTCGGCAGCTCACTCGCCGACGGCGACGAGGTCGTCGTCCGGGCTCGGAGGCAGCGGAGGAGGCGCAGTGGTGGAGCGGGAGGCCGTACGCACAACGGGGGGCGAGCCCCCGGTCGCGCCGCGGCCGTAGGCTTACCGGGTGAGCACCACTGAGCCCGATGCCCTCCTGGGCCCCGCAGACATCCGCGAGCTGGCCGCCAAGCTGGGCGTACGCCCGACCAAGCAGCGCGGTCAGAACTTCGTCATCGACGCCAATACGGTCCGCCGGATCGTGCGGACGGCGGAAGTCCGCCCGGACGATGTCGTCGTCGAGGTCGGTCCGGGGCTCGGCTCGTTGACCCTGGCACTGCTGGAGGCGGCGGACCGGGTCGTCGCCGTCGAGATCGACGACGTACTGGCGGGCGCCCTGCCGGCCACGGTCGCCGCCCGGATGCCGGGGCGTGCCGACCGGTTCTCCCTGGTGCACTCCGACGCGATGCTGGTCCGGGAGCTGCCGGGCCCGGCGCCGACCGCGCTGGTCGCGAACCTTCCGTACAACGTCGCCGTGCCGGTCCTGCTGACCATCCTGGAGCGCTTCCCGTCCATCGAGCGGACCCTCGTCATGGTCCAGGCCGAGGTCGCCGACCGGCTGGCCGCCCGGCCGGGCAACAAGGTCTACGGCGTGCCGTCGGTGAAGGCCAACTGGTACGCGGACGTCAAGCGGGCCGGGTCCATCGGCCGCAATGTCTTCTGGCCCGCCCCGAACGTCGACTCCGGTCTGGTGTCGCTGGTCCGGCGCACCGAGCCGATCGCGACGAGCGCGAGCAGGACCGAGGTCTTCGCGGTCGTCGACGCGGCCTTCGCCCAGCGCCGCAAGACACTGCGAGCGGCCCTGGCCGGCTGGGCGGGCTCCGCGCCCGCCGCCGAAGCGGCCCTGGTCGCGGCCGGGATCTCGCCGCAGGCCCGCGGCGAGGCGCTGACGGTCGAGGAGTTCGCCGCCATTGCCGAGAACAAGCCCTCCGGGAGTGGCGAGTGAGCGTCACCGTCCGCGTACCCGCCAAGGTCAACGTCCAGCTCGCGGTCGGCGCCCCGCGCCCCGACGGCTTCCACGACCTGGCCAATGTCTTCCTCGCCGTCGGCCTGTACGACGAGGTCACCGTCACCCCCGCCGACGAGCTGCGCATCACCTGCTCGGGCCCGGACGCCGCCGAGGTCCCGCTGGACGCGACGAACCTCGCCGCCCGCGCCGCGATCGCACTGGCCGAGCGGCATGGCATCGCACCCGATGTGCACATCCACATCGCCAAGGACATTCCCGTCGCGGGCGGCATGGCGGGCGGCAGCGCGGATGGTGCGGCCGCCCTGCTGGCCTGCGACACCCTCTGGTCCACCGGTGCCGGCCGGGAGGAGCTCCTCGCCATCTGCGCGGAGCTGGGCAGCGACGTCCCGTTCAGCCTGGTCGGCGGCGCGGCCCTCGGCGTCGGACGAGGAGAGCAGCTGACCCCGATCGACGTCGGCGGAACCTTCCACTGGGTCTTCGCGGTCGCCGACGGCGGGCTCTCCACCCCGGCCGTCTACGGCGAGTTCGACCGGCTCACGGCCGGTACGGACGTCCCGGACCCCGACGCGTCCGCCGCGCTCCTGGACGCGCTGCGGACCGGTGACGCCACGGCTCTCGCGGGCGCCCTGAGCAACGACCTTCAGTCCGCCGCGCTCTCCCTGCGCCCCTCCCTCGCCGACACCCTCGCCGAGGGCACCGCGGCCGGCGCGCTGGCCGCCCTGGTCTCGGGCTCCGGGCCGACCACGGCGTTCCTGGTGGCGGACGCGGAGTCGGCGCGGAAGGTCGCCGAGGCGCTGATCACCTCGGGGACATGCCGGAACGCGCGGGCCGCGGTGTCCCCGGCGCCGGGCGCCACCATCCTCTGACAGGGCAACGCCTGCTGCTACCGGCCGTAGTGGTAGCGGCAGGCGGCGATGCGTACTTCTTCGTCCACGATTTTGTAGATGAGCCGGTGCTCATCGGTGATCCGGCGGGACCAGAAGCCCTGGAAGCCGTGCTTCAAGGGCTCCGGTTTGCCCATGCCCTCGTTCCCGTTCCGGGCGACGTCCTGCAGCAGCGCACTGATGCGTTTGAGGATCTTCCGGTCCTGCGCCTGCCACCAGACGTAGTCCTCCCAGGCCGACTCGTCCCAGACGAACTTCACTCGGCCAGCTCCCGGGCGATGCCCGCGCCGGACTCCAGACGCTCTATCGAGGCCAGCAGGCGGCGGGCGTTCTCGGGGCTCCGGAGCAGGTAGGCGGTCTCTTTCAGGGACTCGTACTCGTCGAGTGCGACGATCACCACTGGTTCGTGTCCGGCGCGCGTCACTATGACCTCCTCGCGATCGTCGACGACCGCGTTGAGGGTCTCCGCGTACTTCGCCCGTGATTCGGTGTAGGTCATGGTCCGCATGCTTGCCTCCCAGGGGGACGTACAGAATCCTGTACGTACAGAAAAGTGTACGTCTTGCGGAAGAGAGGCGGCAAGGGCGAGCGGACGTCCCGCCCCTGCCGCCCCGTACCCTGGGAAGTCGATCGATCCCCCAGGAGCAGGAGCGAAATGGCCGTCAATCTGGTCAATGTCGAGCAGGTCAGCAAGGTGTACGGCACCCGTGCCCTGCTCGATGGTGTGTCCCTCGGTGTGTCCGAGGGGGACCGGATCGGTGTCGTGGGCCGCAACGGCGACGGCAAGACGACCCTCATCCGGATGCTCGCCAGGCTGGAGGAAGCGGACAGCGGCCGCGTCACCCACAGCGGCGGGCTGCGCCTCGGCGTCCTCACCCAGCACGACTCGCTCGACCCCGCGGCGACCATCCGCCACGAGGTGATCGGTGACCTCGCCGACCACGAGTGGGCGGGCAGCGCGAAGATTCGTGATGTGCTCACCGGACTCTTCGGCGGGCTCGCCCTGCCGGGCTTCGAGCACGGCCTGGACACCGTCATCGCCCCGCTCTCGGGCGGCGAGCGGCGCCGGATCGCGCTGGCCAAGCTGCTCATCGCCGAGCAGGACCTGATCGTCCTCGACGAGCCGACCAACCACCTCGACGTCGAGGGCATCTCCTGGCTGGCCGGCCATCTGCGGGCACGCCGCTCGGCGCTCGTCTGCGTCACCCACGACCGCTGGTTCCTCGACCAGGTCTGTACGCGCATGTGGGACGTCCAGCGCGGCACGGTCCATGAGTACGAGGGCGGCTACAGCGACTACGTCTTCGCACGGGCCGAGCGGGAGCGGATCGCCGCGACCGAGGAGTCCAAGCGGCAGAACCTGATGCGCAAGGAGCTGGCCTGGCTGCGCCGCGGCGCCCCCGCCCGTACCTCCAAGCCGCGCTACCGCATCGAGGCGGCCAATGAACTGATCGCCGATGTGCCGGAGCCGCGCGACACCAGCGAGCTGATGAAGTTCGCCAACGCCCGGCTCGGCAAGACCGTCTTCGACCTGGAGGACGTGACCGTCCAGGCAGGCCCCAAGACGCTGCTCACCCACCTCACCTGGCAGCTCGGCCCCGGCGACCGGATCGGCCTGGTCGGGGTCAACGGCGCGGGCAAGACCTCGCTGCTGCGGGCGCTCGCCGAGGCGGCCCGCACGCAGGGCGATGTGCAGCCCGCCGCCGGGAAGGTCGTCGTCGGCAAGACCGTCAGGCTCGCCTACCTCTCCCAGGAGGTCCACGAGCTCAACCCGAACCTGCGAGTGCTCGAAGCGGTCCAGCAGGTACGGGACCGGGTCGACCTCGGCAAGGGCCGGGAGATGACCGCGGGCCAGCTGTGCGAGCAGTTCGGCTTCTCGAAGGAGAAGCAGTGGACCCCGGTCGGCGACCTCTCGGGTGGTGAGCGGCGCCGGCTCCAGATCCTGCGCCTGCTGATGGACGAGCCGAACGTCCTCTTCCTCGACGAGCCCACCAACGACCTCGACATCGAGACCCTGACCCAGCTGGAGGACCTCCTCGACGGCTGGCCCGGATCGATGATCGTGATCTCCCACGACCGGTTCTTCATCGAGCGGACCACGGACCGGGTGATGGCGTTGCTCGGTGACCGCGCGCTGCGGATGCTGCCACGCGGGATCGACGAATACCTGGAGCGCAGGCAGCGGATGGAGGAGGCGGCCACCCCCTCCGCAGCACCCGCGGCGGCAAAGGAGAAGGCCGCGCCGGCCGCGGCCGTCTCCCCGCAGGCCGCACGTGCGGCGAAGAAGGAACTGCAGAAGGTGGAGCGGCAGCTCGACAAGATGTCGACGCGGGAGACCGCGCTGCACGCACAGATCGCGGAAAACGCCACAGACTTCGAGAAGGTGGCGAAGCTGGACGCGGAGCTGCGCGAACTGGTCGCGGAGCGCGACGAGTTGGAGATGCGCTGGCTGGAACTGGCCGAGGACGCCTGATCGCTGAGGCGCCTTCGGTGTGACCGGCGGGGCCTGTGGGGCGGGTGATAGAAAGAAAGTTCGCCCGGCACAGGTAGAGATGTCGGACCGGTCCGCACGAAGGGGGACGTGCTGATGACCCAGCCGCCCGGCCAGCAACCGCCACAGGGAGGCTTCGGGGCTCCGTACGATCCGCCGCCGGGGCCGGTTCAGCCGTCGTCGCCACCACCGCCTTCCGGATACGGCTCCGTGCCGCCGCCCGTTCAGGCCGCGGGTCCGTACGGTGCGCCGGTACAGCCGGGCCCGTACAGCACACCCGCGCAGCCGGGACCGTACGGCGCCCAGCAGCCGGGACCGTACGACGCACCCACGCAGCCGGGTCCGTACGGCTATCCGGGGCAGCCGCAGCCCGGATACGGCTACCCGCAGCAGTTGCAGCAGCCTCCGCAGCCCGGTGGCGGAGGGTTCTTCCGGGGCAGGCGCGGTGCGGTCATCGCTGCCGTGCTCGCGGTGGTGCTGCTGGCCGGCGGGGGCATCTGGTTCGTCACGAGCGGGGGCGACGACGGGTCGAAGCCCACGGCAAAGGCGAGCACCGACCCCGGGCCGGACCCCACCGGCGACGGGGGCGACGGCAAGGCCAAGGACCAGGACCAGGACCAGGGCACGCACGACCTCCGTGCGGAGGCCGACGCGCTCAACGCCAAGCGCAAGCCGGGCGAGGCGAAGGTCCTCTGGCTCCAGGAGGGCGGCGTCGACCTGCCGCGCAACGGCTCGGACGTGTACGGCCCCTGGATCGTCGGCGACACCATCGTCAAGGCCATGTTCCACACGGTCTCCGGCTACTCGGTCACCGACGGCAGCCAGAAGTGGAGCCTGCGCATGCCGTCGGATCTCTGCGCGGCGCCCTCGCAGCCCACGGCCGACGGCAAGATCGTCCTCGGGATCAAGACCGGCACCGCGGACGACGCGGTCTGCAGCTCGCTCCAGATGGTCGATCTCACGACCGGCAAGGCCGGCTGGCGCAAGACGTACAAGCGTCAGGACATCTGGGACTCGTTCTCCGACGTCTCGATGGCGATCAACGGGGACACCGTGACCGTGGGGCGCACCAGCAGGACGGACGCCTTCCGGGTCAGCGACGGCAAAGTGCTCTTCGGTGAACTGCCGGGAAACTGCCAGCCGTTCGGCTTCGCCAGCGGCCCCGTGGCGATCGCCGCCACCAGTTGCCAGACAGCGGCCGACGACCACAAGGAGCAGCAGGTACAGCGGATCGACCCGGTAACCGGAAAGGTCCAGTGGACGTACAAGGTCAAGAAGGGCTGGCAGGTCGCACAGTTCTACTCGGTCAGCCCGCTGGTCGTCTCGCTGAAGCAGGAGGACAAGTGGGCCATCCTCGTGCTCAACGAGAACGGCACCTACCGCTCCCAACTGATCGGTGGTACCGACGACTACGTAACGAAGTGCGGCGAAGACCTCCTCGTTTCGGGCAAGAACCTCGACAACTGTCTCGGGGTCGCGGCCGACGACCAAGCGGTCTATCTGGCGACCAAGCCCGACCCGGCCGACCTCCATCCCACCAACAAGGTCGTCGCCTTCGATCTGAACACCGGTCGGGCGAAGTGGAAGGCCGCGGCCCCGGCCGGACAGACCCTCATGCCGATGCGGGTGGAGGGCGGCAGGCTGCTGATGTATGTGGCTGCGGAGAAGAACAAGGGCGGCGGCATCGCGTCCCTCCCGCCGACCGGTGGCACGCCACAGATGGTGCTGCGGCACCCGGTGGCGGCGACCACCGTCGAACGCGGTTTCTTCGATTCCAGGGTCGCCTATCTGAACGGGCGTTGCTTCCTCGTGCACGCGAGGATCAGCGGGATCGATGACAAGGAGGAGAAGTCCATGAAGTCGATCGTGGGCTTCGGCAGCTGACCGGCCGAGGCGTAACGGGGGCATCACGGGGCGGTTCTCCCTTGGGAACAGGGGGTGGACCGCCTCGGTGTCCGAGGTGTTACGGGTGGTACAAAAGAAGCCCCGCTCGACTGTCGTAACGCCGCGGGATCCATGCCCGATTCGCTCCTTTCCGGGGAGTTCAGGGGGTCTTGTCGGACTCTTTGAGCCCTGCGGAATCGCGGGGGAGAACGGAACGGGCACCGGACCGCACGAAGGGGGACGTGCTGATGACCCAGCCGCCCAGCCAGCAACCGCCGCAGGGAGGCTTCGGCGCGCCGCAGGAGTCGCCGCAGGGGAGTCCTCAGCCGCCCCAGGGTCCGCCGCCGAGCGGTCCGCCGCAGTCCTCGCCGCCCGCGCAGCCCGGTTACGGCCACCCGCAGACGCCCCATCAGGCGCCGCCCCAGGCCCCCGGTTACGGCTACCCCCAGCAGCCCGGTCCGTACAACCAGCAGCAGCCGGGCCCGTATGCCCAGCAGCCCGGTCCGTACAACCAGCAGCCGGGTCCGTACGGTCAGCAGCCCGGCCCGTACAACCAGCCGATGCAGCCCGGGTTCGGTTACCCGCAGCAGCAGTACCCCGGAGCACCGGGCCCCGGCGGTCAGGGCGGCGGTAGCTCTTCCAAGCGCAAGCCCGCGTTGATCATCGGCGCCGCGGCCGCCGCGCTCCTCGTGATAGGCGGCGGCATATTCATCGCCACGAGCGGGGGCGACGACGACAAGAAGCCCGTCGCGCAGAAGAGCGACGACGTCGGGCCGAGCAGCTCGCCCTCCGTGGACGAGGGCGACGGCAACGGCGACGGCCGCACGGTCGACGACGACCTCAACGCCGGGCGCCAAAAGGGCGAGGCGAAGGTTCTCTGGCTGCAGAAGAACGATGTCGACCTGCCGCGCAACGGTGCCGATGTGTTCGGCCCCTGGGTCTCCGGCGGCGTGATCGTCAAGGGCATGTACCGCTCCGTCTCCGGCTACTCGATGGCCGACGGCGAGCAGAAGTGGACGCTGAAGCTGCCCGCCGACCTGTGTGCGGCGCCCGAGCGGCCCACGAACGAAGGCAAGATAGTCATCGCGGTCATGAACGGGACCACCGAGAGGGCGGACTGCGCGGACCTCCAGATGATCGACCTCAACACCGGCAAGGTCGGATGGAAGAAGTCGATCAAGAAGTCCGGCCTCTTGGACATGATGTCGGACATCTCCCTAGCCATCAGCGGCGACACCGTGGCGGTCGGGCGCCCCGGCCATTCCAACGCCTTCCGGGTCAGTGACGGCAAGGAACTGTTCGGCAAGCAGCCGGGCGACTGCCAGCCGTACGCCTTCGCCGGCGGGCCCAAGCTGATCGCCGCTTCCAACTGCCGCACCGATGAAGTCGACAATCCCCAGCAGCAGATCCAGGAACTCGACCCGGTCACGGGGAAGCCCCTATGGACGTACCGGGCCAAGCGCGGATGGGAGATCGACCGGGTCTACTCGGTGAGCCCGCTGGTGGTCTCGCTGAAGAAGGACAAGCAGTGGGGCATCCTCGCGCTCAAGGAGGACGGCACGCGCCGCTCCGGGCTCGTCAGCGACAAGGGCGACAAGTTCGAGACGGACTGCGGCAACTCCTTCTCCATCTTCGGCAAGTCCCTGGAGGGCTGCACCGGTGTCGCCGCCGACGCCAACACGTTCTACATGTCGACTGCGCCGGACTCCAGCGGCACCGCCAGTACGAACAAGGTCGTGGCGTTCAGCCTGAACACCGGCAAGTCCAAGTGGAAGGCCGCGGCCCCGGCCGGGCGCACGGTGCAGCCGCTGCGCATGGACGGCGGCAATGTGCTGCTCCACGTGAAGGCCGGGTACAACAAGGGCGGCGCGATCGCCGTCCTCCCCTCGACCGGTGGCACGCCGCAGATGGTGCTGCGACACCCGGAGTCGACGTCCAGGATCGAGAGCTCCTTCTACAAGTCGAAGATCGTCTACGCGGACGGCCGTTCCTTCATCACGAGCGGACGGGTCAGCGCGCGGAACGACGAGGAAGAGCTGGAGACGAAGACCATGATGGCCTTCGGCAACTGACGGCTCACGAAGACTTTTGACGGAACACGACCGTCGGCGCCCGACGGTTCACGGCCGGCAGTGGCCGGGGCAGTCCCGACCGCTGCCGGTCCCGACCCACCGACTCTCCCTTCCCCCCGAGGTACGTAAGCCATGACGCAGCCGCCCCAGCCGCCCAACGATTCGCCCCAGGGCGGATTCGGTGCCCCGCAAGACCCTCCGCCGGGTGGGTTCGGTGCCCCGCAAGACCCCCCGCCGGGTGGGTTCGGTGCACCGACGCCGCCGCCCGCCGACCCGTTCGGCAAGCAGCCGGCCACCCCGCCCACGGGAGGATTCGGCACCCCGCAGACCCCGCCGCCCACAGGCGCTCCCGCGGGGCCTCCGCAGCAGCCGGGCCCCGGCTACGGCTACCCGCAGGGCCGGCCCCCGCAGCCCGGCTACGGCTACCCGCAGGCGCCCGTGCCGGGACAGCCTCAGCAGGGTTACGGATTCCCGCAGGGCATGCCGCCCGGTCAGCCGCCGCAGCAGGGGTACGGCTACCCGACCGCCCCGATGCAGCAGCAGTACCCGCAGCCGCAGCAGAGCGGGAACGGCGGCAAGAAGTTCACCACCCAGATGCAGATCATCGTCGCCGCGTCGGTCGCCGTGGTGCTGGTCGTCGTCGCGGGTGTCTGGTTCGCCTCCAGCGGCGGTGACGACGGCAAGAAGGGCCAGGCGTCCCAGTCGGGCGGCTCCACCGGCGAGGGCAAGGGCGGCCAGGGCGGCACCATCGGTGGCGGCGGCAAGGAGAAGGCACCGGCGGACCCCAAGTCCCAGATCGCCTTCCAGGTGCCGGATCCGAAGGTCAACGACATCACCAAGGCCGACGGTTCCTGGATGACCGACAAGGCGTACGTGAAGACCGGCGTGAACGAGATCGTCGGCTACGACGCGGTCAAGGGCACCAAGCTGTGGTCCATCCCGCTGGCGGGCCAGCTCTGCGCAGCTTCCCGGCACATGTCCAAGGACTACAAGACGGCCATAGCCTTCGAGGAGGCCAAGCCGACCAATGCCAAGAAGTATCAGCCGTGCAACCAGGTCGGTGCGATCGACCTGAACACCGGCAAGCTGATGTGGAGCAAGTCGGTGACCGCCGCCACCAGCGGTGACGAGCCGGTCAGGTACTCCGAGGTCACGCTCAGCGGCACCACGGTCGCCGCGGCCGGCACCGACGGCGGCGTGGCGTTCGACCTGAACACCGGTGCCGAGCGCTGGAAGCCCAAGGTCTCCACCGACGGCTGCTACGACTCGGGCTACGCCGGCGGCGAGGCGCTCGCCGTCGTCCGCAAGTGCGGTACGTACGACGACCCGCAGCTCATCATCCAGGCGCTCAACCCGACCACCGGCGCCCCGATCTCCTCGTACAAGATGCCGCCCGGTGTCGACTACGCGAGCATCGTCTCCACCAAGCCGCTGGTCGTCGCGGCCGACGTCGGCGACACCGCCGGTGACGGCAGCGGCATCTCGGACTTCTTCTCGATCGACACCAACACCGGCAAGCTGCTCACCAAGATCGCGGCGGACGGCGAGAAGTACGCCGCGCGCTGCGATTCCACCGAGGTCGAGAGCTGCAAGAAGCTGGCCGTCGGCAACAACCGCATATACGTGCCGACCGAGGACCACGAGGGCACCGGCGAGTACGGCGACACCAACGAGATCGTCTCCTTCGACCTCACCACGGGCAAGCCGACCAGTGACCGGGCGGACGCGGGCGACCGCTACACGATGTTCCCGCTCCGTATGGACGGCGGCAACATCATCGCGTACAAGATGCCCCCGTACGACAAGGGCGGCCAGATCGTCTCCATCGACGGCTCCACCTTCAAGCAGACCGTGCTGATGGAGAACCCGGCCGAGAAGTCCGTCCGCGACGCCGAGACCAGCTTCACCGCGGACTACGCCGAAATGCTCTACTCCGGCGGCCGGTTCTACATGTCCCAGACGATGCTCAGCAAGTCGAGCGGGGCGTCGCTGAGCGGCAAGAAGTACCTCGCCGTCGCCTTCGCCACCAACTGATCCCTTGCGCGTGCCCCGGCCCTGCCGGTCGATCATTCGACCGGCAGGGCCGATCGTTTTCCGCCTGTCGAACAGCCCGGATGGCAAATAATCCGACACTCCCGGGGTCTTCTGCCGGGTAAGGGGTCCGGAGCGTCGAACAAGCGTGTAACTTGCCGGGGCAGGGCGGGCCGGGGGGCCTGGCGCCGGTGCTTTTGGGGGTGCTCGATGAGCGTGCGGCTCATGGTGGTCGATGATCACAGGCTGCTCGCCGAGGCGCTCGCCTCGGCGTTGAAACTGCGGGGCCACCGGGTGCTCGCGGCGGCCGCGCCGACCTCGGGGGCGGCGGAGCTGGTGGTCAGCAGGGCTCCGGAGGTCTGCCTGTTCGGTACCGCGGCACCTGCCGAACCCGGCGCCTTCGACCCGATCGTACGGATCCGGCGCGAGCGCCCTCAGGTGGCCGTGGTGGTGCTCGGACCCGTGCCCAGTCCGCGCGGGATCGCGGCGGCCTTCGCGGCAGGCGCCGCGGGATATGTCCGGCACGACGAGCGCATGGAGGGCGTCGAACGGGCGATGGTCAAGGCGCGAGCCGGAGAGGCCGCGGTGGCGCCGCAACTGCTCCAGGGCGCCTTCGCCGAGCTGCTCAATCCGGCCGCGGCGCCGGACGACGAGGGGCAGCGACTGCTGCAGATGCTCACCCCGCGCGAGGTCGAGGTCCTGATGCGGGTCGCGGAGGGCGAGGACACCCGGCTGATCGCGGCCGGGATGCGGATCGCGTCGAGCACCGCGCGTACGCATGTGCAGCGGGTGCTGATGAAGCTGGGCGTCGGCTCCCGGCTGGAGGCCGCGGCGCTCGCGGCCCGCACGGGGCTGCTGGACCGGGCGGCGCCGCCGGACGAGCAGGGGCCCGGCGAGATCGGAAGAGCGTCGG